>CAYNUM010000427.1:0-2990 GCA_964400025.1 uncultured Croceivirga sp. | reverse complement strand
GAACAATTATTGGATGCCAAGCAAAGTAATTTCTTGAGTACTGATTATTTACTCTGAGGTATAGCGCTAGTAATGTTCAAAAGTTGGAATTTCCTTTTTTCTGTTTCCAAACATAAATTGGAATACCAGCCATAAGCAGCAGAAAACCCCAGTAAACGGTTTCTTGACCCGAACCGATAACGGCCCATAGAGAAAATAGAAAGGCCAGTGCACCCCAAACCCATTGGTACTTTTTCCCTTTTTCAAAAGAAAGTAGAACATGGGTTGCAGCGGCAAAAAGATAGGGTACTAGGCAGGTAAGGGTCGAAAGTAAGATCATGAACTCAAATACCTCGATAAAACTTTTGCTATAGTTGATAAATAGCAGCAAACTGATTAGACCACTTGAAATAATGAGTGCCCCCACGGGCAGGTCTCGTTTATTGATTTTACCAAAGTAGTTCGGAAATAGGTTGTCTTTAGCGGCAGCTGGAGGAATTTGCCCCTGAATCATAATCCAACCATTTAATGCACCAAAGGTCGAAATGACCACACCCAATGAAATCCATTTTCTGTAGGGTTCCCCCAAAATCTGAGCAGCAGCATCTGCGAAGGGAGCTTCTGAGGAAGCCAATACTTCAGGAGGTACAATTCCCATTACCGCAACGGTCCCCAAGATATAGACCACTAGAGTCACCCAGATACCAATTTTTGTCGCTTTCGGTATCGTGAATTTGGGATTTTCTATGTTGTCAGCAGGAATCGTGGCCGATTCTATACCCAGAAAAGCAAAAAGGGTAAGTGTCGTCGTAACTGTAATCGCCGACAATGAACTTTCTCCTGATAAATTCATTGGTGTGAAATGTTCAAATTCCAAAAAGAAAAGACCAACTAGACCAATAAAAAATAAAGGAATCAATTTCAGAATTGTTGTACTCAACTGAATGAACCCTGCTTCTTTGATACCCCTGCAATTAATGTAGGTCAAAAACCAAATAATGGCTAGTCCGGTTGCTATGGCCACAAAAACATTATTTCCGAGAATAGGAAAGAATACCGACAGATATCCAATTATTGTGACTACAATTGCCGCATTGGTGGTTACTATGGCTATCCAATAACCCCAAGCCACCAAGAAGCCCACAAAATTACCAAAGCCTTGTTTTGCGAATTCATACGGCCCACCTGATTTGGGATAATGCTTTGAAAGTGTGGAAAAGACATTGGCAATTACCAATCCCCCCAGGCCGGAAATGACCCATCCTATCAAACTTATGGCCCCATATTTGGCAAGTGCCGCGGGTAGCAGAAATATGCCCGAGCCAATCATATTGCCTATGACCAGTGAGCTTGTGGACCATAAGCCTAATTTGGATGTGGGTTTCGGATTAATTTTCGATGTCTTTTTTTAGCATGAGATGAAAATGATGCACACCATTTTCCCGTGCAACGGAAAAACGACCATCCTCATAAAATCGAGATTTCAGTCCTTTTTGAACGCCTTCTACGACCCATTCGTCTTCTTGCTGGGTCTTTTCGCCAATTTCATCTCCTTTCATCCGGTTCCAAACGTCCCAGTCCTTGATATAATAGAGGAACTCCACTTTGGTGAAATCTTTTGAAATGGGTTTTACAATGTTCAACTGCATGCCCCATGGATATACATTGACCATGAAATTAGGATAAAACCAATAATAAAATGCGGCCACATCCTTCCCAAAATCAACATGATCTTGCGGCAATACAAAGGTTTCATTGGCAGCCTTATCGGCATAGCCAATCTGTAAGACCATGGTTTCTTCGGTTAAGGTGTCGTAGCTACCATAATCAATCATATTGTTTAAGGTCGGATGTACGAAAGGAATATGAAACCCCTCTAAATAGTTGTCAATATAAAGTGCCCAATGGCATTGTACATTGTACGTTTTCGAGTATTCAGGTGCGAACACGAATTGCTCAATATCAAGAAAACCCAAGCGTTTTTCTAGCTGTTCGTTGATAAACTCAAAACTGGCTTTGGGAGCCAGACTGGTAAACAAGAAGTTCGACCACCGCTTTAAGGGCAATGAATGCAAATCCTCACAGGGTCTTGGAAATTCTTTAACCTCATTGAATTCGGGCATGAATTCAAACTTTCCCTTAAGGTCAAAACGCCGGCCGTGATAGGCGCAGACGAGTTTTCGGTTCTTTGAGGGGTGGTGGGTAACTATAAATCCCCGATGGGTGCAAACGTTTGAAAAACAACGTATTTCATCGTTTTCTTTTACCAAGACCAACGGCTCATCTAAATATTTTTCCAAGAGAACCAATGGGTAGGTGTTAATGGTGATATCAAACAGCACCTTTTCATCTCCCAGATACAACCAGTTTTTGACAAATACTTTTTCCTTGAGTTTTTTCCAAATGGTACAATCATAATAAAAACTGGAGGGTAGTGTACTGGAACGTGAAATATCTTCGGTCACTTTCTTCATACCCTCAAGGTACTTTTTTTAACAATCAATTGCCACAATTCACCCTAGTTTTGGTCTTAAGGATCAATTGGTTTTTGTTTTTTTGTGCTTTCACCGTGTGTCATTCGCTTTGATTTATTATCGATTTTAGTTATATCTAGGGCGAGACGTAGTGGTAAATAACTAAAAACGGCATGATGAAACAGTTCAAAATAACAACGAGATTGGTTATATGTTTTTTACTGACTTCTTGTACAGAGTTGCAACAAGTGGTCAATCAATTACCCTCAGGAGGCGAAGTCACCAGTTCGGAAATTTCAGCAGGACTCAAGCAAGCTTTGGAATTTGGGGTAGGGCAGGGCGTCGACCTCTTACATAAGGAAAATGGATATTTCAAGGACGAGGCCGTAAAAATCCTACTTCCTGAAGAACTGAAAAAAGTGGATGATGGCCTACGAAAAATAGGACTGTCAAATCTTGCGGATGAAGGATTACGGGTTTTGAACCGTGCGGCAGAAGACGCGGTCGTAGAGGCAAAGCCCATATTCGTCAATGCTA
>CAYNUM010000426.1:0-3003 GCA_964400025.1 uncultured Croceivirga sp. | reverse complement strand
AGAACAAATCTTATGTAGAAGCCAATTTAGAAGCTGGTAAAATCTATATTATCGATGTGCTTCCCCGTATGGGTGGGTTAAAAGCCGCTGTTTTACTTGTACCAGTGGATAAGTACAATTACAAGCTAAAGCGAATACAAAAACTCTTATCAAAGCGCGATTCAGAAACCTTTGAAGAAAGTGAACTTAATGCCCTTCAACCAGAAATGACAGAGCTTATTCAGCGAGGAATGGAACGGTATGAGAAACTCAAGGAAAAAGGAAAAGAAATTCCGATTTTGCGCAGTGATATGACAGTTGAAGAAGAGGATTTGGTCTTTGTTAAAAAATCGAAGAAGGCATAGGCACAGTATTCAATTACAATCCCACTTAAAGTTGGCGATTTTATCATTTGAACTGGCCGAAAGGTTGTAATGCCACCATTCCGTACGTATGCTCCAAAACCCATACGACTCCATGGTTTCCTTTAAGTATTTTCGATTATCGAGAATGTGTTGGGGCAAATCTGTATTATCATGATAGGCGCGCTTGCCAAAAAAATCAAACTCAGTGCCCATGTCCAATTCATTACCTTCCAAATCCACCAAAGTAATATCAACTGCCCCACCCTTATTGTGAATGGAACCTTTTACTGGATTTGCCACATATTGTGGGTTTGGCACCAACTTCCACATCATAAACTGCACATAGTTTGGTCGGTAGCAATCAAAAAATTTGATTTTGTGGCCCTTCTTCATGAATTCAACGTTTGCCTTTATCAAAGCCTTGGCCGTTTTTGCCCGGGTGTAGCACTCAGCACAATCATATACCTGTTTGTTTAAAAAGTTGTTTTTCGTGGCATAACGCAAATCATAGAAAAAATCATGACTGTAGTCTGCCAATCGAACAAAAGTAGTATCAGCTATACCTTCGAAAGACTTTAGTGGAATTTCTTTTTGGGAACTATCTGAGGGCATTATCTTCTCCTCAACGGCGATTGTATCGGTAACATTTGCACTTGTATTCCGCTCAGGGTGCTTTTGATGTTTGCACCCCAGGAGTAAGCACCCCAACAACCCAAATAAAAAGCCGCATGCAATTTTGGTCCGTAATGCTATTTGCCAAAAAAGTAGGTGCGATTTATTCATTTTCGACTATAACTTTTTTTGCTTTCAGGTTATAGCGATCGCCCGCTTCAAGAAAGTAAAACGTTTTTCCATTGGTTTCCATTGGGGTTTTGTATTCAGTACCTTCTCTTGACCAAAACGTACCATCGTACATGAGTACGTAGCTTTTTCCTAATACTTCAAAAGCACCATCTTGAACAACGATTGCCGTACTTTCATCAATCCCGATTCCCAAAAGATGTGGTTTCTTCTCCAGTATGGAAAGAATATCGAACTGCCTGTTCCTAGCCAATACATGTTGGTCGATGGCTACGTTATCTAAAAACGCAAAACCTTTTTCATGGTCGCCCATCATAATTTGATTGGTTTTGGTATCACCTCTCACCAAATAAGAGCCCTGTATGGTCGCACCAGCTGAAGTTCCTCCGATAACACCTCCTCTATCCAATACATCCCAAAACGCTTTTTCTGTTTCCGTGTCCAAGTAAGAATCTGCCAGTCGCCATTGTCTACCACCAACAAACCACACCCCTGTTGCTTTTTTCAGGGGTTTGATAAACTTTTTGGAGTTGGCCTCTTTTTTACTATCCGTATGTAGTACTACCACATTTGTGGCCCCTTGGTCTGATATGATTTTCCCCCAATTATCGTCATATTCCTTAAGGCCGGCAGCAGTAGGCACCACCACAATTGGGGCATCAACACCTCCTGCAAGATCAATAAAAGTTTTAATGATTTCCGCTGGTAATGCACCCCCTCCGGCTATAATGAGGCTTCCGTTAGTTGGGTAAGTGACTTCTGGCGATGCTTCGTTTTGTCCGCTGGTAATAGTTGCCAAAAGCAAAACGCCTATCCACACTCCTTTTTTCAAAAGCACATTCATTTTTCTATCAATTTTTGCTTGTTAAACCAATCATATAAACTATCCATAGCGTAAGCACGACCCCATGAATTGTGGCCCACACCCTCATAACGGTCATAGCGAACATCAAAACCCAACTCCTTAAGTCTTGAAACCATTTGGTCAGATTCCGATACGGGTATTACTTTATCTTCAGCACCATGAAAAACCCAAACGGGCATTTTTTTGTTCATCCAATGGGCATAGGGTACTGGTGCCATGCCGCAGACCACGGCCAAGGCCGCAAACTTTTTTGGATATTGAACCGCCATTTCCCAGGCGGCACTCCCTCCCCTGCTCAATCCGGTCAAATAAATACGACTTTTGTCGACACGGTTGGTGGCCACCACGGAATCCAATAATTGGTTGACGGCACGAACATCCCACCATTGTTTTTCATAAGGGTTTTGCGGGGCCAACACCAAAAACGGAAAAGGATAACCATCAGCCATCATCTTCGGCGGACCATTCTTGGTCAATTCATTGAGCGGCCGGCCCGAATCGCCACCACCGTGTAAAAAGAGTAGCAATCCAAATTCTTGATCTTGTTCGGAAAAATAGTTGTTAGGATAATATAAATAGTATTGTAAGTTTTCAGAAAGTTGCACTTGTTGTGACCCTTCGACCAAATTCTCTTGTGAGGCACACGACTGCATCAGAACTAAAAAGACCAGAATGAATAATCCTCGAGGCATACTATAAAAATAGCGAAGCTATGGCTTTCCATGAGGATACCCGTTCAAAATCTGTTTCCTCAGTGTTATGTGGAGAAGTGAACAGCAGGCCTCTACCAGTAAATCGCTCCAAATGATAGCTTCTGTCATCAATTAAGACATCACCACGCAAGATATGCTTATGACCACAGAGAATTCGGCGTTGCCAGGGTATAAAAGGAAAGTGCTCATCCAGCCAGTCTGATTTCTCTCGCAACGAATTCGGAAATTGCATGGCAGCACTGGCAATATATACTTTGTGGACTTCACTTATCTCCTTCAG
>CAYNUM010000425.1:0-3008 GCA_964400025.1 uncultured Croceivirga sp. | reverse complement strand
TCGGAACGGGTGAGGTGAGGATATCCTGGCATGGCAACATCGTTTTCTTGTTTGTTGAGATAGACCATTTCACCGGTCCAAAAACTGCTGTGAGAAGTATTGGGCAGTTTTTTAAAATGCTCCATTATGTACCCCTCAAAACAGATAATCACCGATTTGGGGACATGGAAATTCCCGTAGGTCTCTTTTTCAGCAAAAAAGTGCTCCTTTGGACTTATGATGCCCTCTTGGTCATATCTTTTCGGAAATTGTAGAACTGCCATACAACGATTATCTAATCAAAAATTTTGTAATTCAAAGGTATTCCCAAAAGAAAAGATACCACACCTATTTTGGGAACAAACTAGTAATTCCTTGAAGTTTTGTGAATAAATTTCTCCTGAAGCGTCAAGTCAATTGACCAATCTGCGATATTGTGTTGGTGTTCTTCCCGTGCTCCGTTTAAATTGCTTGTTGAAATGGGCGATACTTGAAAAACCCGTATCATACGCAATTCTATAAATGGGCTCCCTGGTATTTTGAATCTGATTGCATACATGCGAAATACGAAGGTCATTGATATACTCAACTACTGTTTTTCCCAAAGTTCGCTTGAAAAAACGACAGAAAGAGGCATTGTTCATGGCAACGAGACCAGCCAGCTCTGAAATGGACAAATCATCTTTATAACGTTCATGGATATAATTGCACACTTTCAAAATACGATCTTCCTGATGCTTTTTATGCACCATTTTGTAACCGGAGGAGTTTAAAGGTATAATGGTCTCATGTTCGCAAAAAGCGTCCAGAAGCTCAAACAATGCCAAGAGTTTCGTGATACCCTTAACTTTTGAAAGTTCCAATAGCTTTGCTTCTAAATCCGTATCCCGAATCCCTTTAAAAAAAAGACCCTTAGTCGATTGTGCCAATAGTTGTTCTATTCCGTGAAATTCTGGCATACCTGAAAATCGATTGAACACATTCAAGTCAAACTGCACCACAAAAACCTCCATGTTCCTTTCGGATTCATTGAATTGCTCATCCGATATCCATGAATGCGGCACATTGGAACCTACTACGACCAAGTCACCATCTTCGAAATCCTCAATGCTCTCCCCAATTATTCGTTTTCCCCTTCCCTGTTTAACATAACATATTTCCACCTCCGGATGATAATGCCAATGAAATCCGAATGATTTGGCACTCACCCAAAAATCCACGAAAGAATTTTCAAGCGATTTTGAAGATAATTTCTGAAAATCTGCCTTCACCTAGTCCTAAATTTTATTGCTAGCATCAATTAAATGTAATTTATGCAAAAATTGAGTTATGTTTTGCAAAAATTGAAAAAAATATCTTGATTTTTTACCAATACATTTGAAAAATGTGCTTTTGATTATGAAATTTAATATCATCTTACTCTTTGTTGCCATTTCTTTAATTGGCTGTAGTGAAAAAGAATCGGTTGCGCGTTATACGTCTTGGCAATCAAGTCAGACCGAAGAAAAAATTATTCGACAGACTTTAAGCGACTTTGAAAAAGAATATCCAGAAGTTGCTTATCAATTTCAGCCCATACCGGGGAATTACACCGAGAAACTTCAATTGATGTTGGGTACCGGAAAGGCACCAGACCTATTTTGGTTAAAGGGCGATACTTCTCCAGCATATATGAACTTCGAAGTATTGGAGCCTCTGGATGCCTTCCTCGCCAAGGATAATGATTTCGATATGGATGATTTCTTTCCTGTGTTTCGAGATGCCTTCAAATACAAAGGCAAGAATTATGGAGTCTCTAAGGATTTTAATGCCTACGTGCTTTTCTACAATAAAAAGATGTTCGCAGAAGCTGGTTTGGATACCGTTCCTACAACCTGGCAAGAACTGTATGATTTTTCGAAAAGGTTGACCAAAGACACCAATGGTGACGGAAAAACCGACCAGTTTGGTTTTGTCATTGAACCTTCCATTGATATTGTAATGCCCTTTGCATATCAAAATGGGGGTGAAATTGTTACTGAAAAAGGCGAAATAAAAATTGGTGATCCTGAATTCGCAGAAGCAACAGAATTTATGATGTCACTATATCGTGACGGAATAGCCACAAATCCTGCTGATGTAGGTGCAGGTTGGATGGGAGATGTATTCTCACGAAGACAGTGCGCTATGACCATTTCAGGAGCTTGGTTGATTCCATATTTACAAGACAATGCACCGGATTTGGAATACGGGGTGGTTGAACTACCAAGAGGCAAGAAAAAAGCAACTTTGGCATTTTCAGTGGCCATGGTCATCCCAAAACAAAGTGAGCATAAAGAAGATGCCTGGAAATTACTTTCATACCTCAACGGAAAAGAGGGAATGAAAACATGGACAGAGAGTGGCATTGCCTTACCGACACGTAAAAGCGTAGCTGAAGAGAATGGATTTTATCAGGATAGTATCTACAGTGTTTTCATGAAAAGTGTGGATTATGCCAAGTTGTATAAAGTGAATATGCAAGAACGCTGGTACGACGAAAGTCAAGCCGCTATGCAAGGTATTTTTTATAAAGAAAAAGACATTGCAACAACCCTTCAAGAATTGGCTAAGAACCTTGAAAAATACAAACTCGATTAACTATGAAATTTAAGAGTAGAAAAAAAGAGCAATTCTTTTGGGGGTACCTCTTCTTGGCCTTTCCGCTGTTGTTGCTAACGGTCTTTGTTTTCTTCCCAATCGGTTTTGCCTTTGTGGTAAGTTTTTTTGACTGGAACCTTTTGATTCCTGACAAGCCTTTTGTTGGTCTGGGAAATTACATTGAACTATTTCAAGATCCTGTTTTTATAAAGGCCATTAAAAACACCATTATTTACACTATTGGTGTGGTACCCGTTCAAACGCTATTGTCTTTGTTTTTGGCATTGGCAAAGCGTAGGGCAGATGTTTTATTGGCTGAAAATGGAGAAAAAGTTAGAAAGTCGATTGATGGGTATAATTTGGCTTTCATTAATGGAGCAATGGTTTTGATGGCTTCGGTATGTGTGGTC
>CAYNUM010000424.1:0-3010 GCA_964400025.1 uncultured Croceivirga sp. | reverse complement strand
TGAAGGGTTTTGGTGCCATGCTCTCTTTTGAATTGAAAAGTGGTATTGATGCTGCCGCGTTTATGAAATCCTTAAAGTTAGTGAAAGCTTCAATGAGCCTAGCGGGAGTGGAGAGTACAATGACTTCACCCGTGCTGACTTCTCATTCCCTTATGGACAAAGAAGATCGTGAAGCACAGGGCATCAAAGATGGTTTGGTTCGTTTCTCAGTGGGGATAGAAGAAGTGGAAGACTTGATGGAAGATATAGATCAGGCCATCAGTCAGTTGAAAACGAAAGCGGTACCGGTTTGATGAAATTGGATATTTTGGTTTTCGGGGCACACCCTGATGATGCTGAATTAGGAGCGGGTGCTACAATAGCTAAGGAAATCGCATCTGGAAAAAAAATTGGTATTGTTGATTTGACCCGAGGTGAATTGGGAACAAGAGGCACACCAGAGATTCGAGACCAGGAAGCGGCAAAAGCCGCTGAAATACTAGGTATCGCCGTTCGTGAAAACCTTGGCTTTGCTGATGGATTTTTTAAAAACGATAAAGAACATCAACTCAAGGTGATTCAAATGATACGCAAGTATCAACCAGATATAGTGTTATGCAACGCAATTGATGATAGACATATCGATCATGGCAAGGGAGCAAAGCTTGTTAGTGACGCCTGTTTTTTAAGTGGCTTGATTAAGATCAAAACTGACGCACAAGAGCCTTGGCGGCCTAAATTGGTTTATCACTTTATACAATGGAAAAATTTGGAACCCGATTTCCTGGTTGATGTCAGCGGTTTTATAGATAGGAAGAAAGAGGCAATTCTGGCGTATTCCTCACAATTTTTTGACCCCAAGAGCGATGAACCAGAAACACCAATTAGTAGTCAAAATTTTATAGATAGTGTGAACTATCGTGCCAGGGATTTAGGAAGATTAATTGGAGTTGAGTACGCAGAAGGTTTCACAGTCGAAAGGCCTTTAGCGGTTAAAAACCTTGATAGCTTAATTTGAATTAGCTCGCCCTGCGGTATTTCTTAACAATTTTGGGTACTGTGAAATAAAACACAGAACCTTTCCCAGGAGTACTCTCTGCCCATATTTCACCTTTGTTCTTAACTACCATTTCCTTACATAATGATAGGCCAAGACCTGTTCCTTTTTCGTTATTGGTACCGTAAGTAGTGAGGCTTGAGTTTTCTTTGAAGAGTTTCTTTTGGATTTTTTTGTCCATACCAACGCCTGTATCTCGAATCTTTATCTTCCAAAATTTGTCCAATTCATCTGCTTCCAATGTAATTAAACCGTTTTCCGGTGTAAACTTTATAGCATTACTGATTAAGTTTCGGATAACCACATCGATTTGATTTTTGTCTGCAAGAATCAAACAGTCTTTTGGCATTTGATCGATTATTTTGATTGACTTGCTGTTCGCCATTTCAGAAAGCAGGTTCATACTTCCTTGCACAAGCTCATTCAGATTAACCATTTTTGGTTTGGTTACCGTACCATTCATTTGAGAATAGCCCCATGAAAGAAGATTGTTCAACGTAAATAGTATATGGTCGACATCACCCCGTAGTTTAGGAAGAAACTTTGAAAAATCATCTTTAGCGATTTCACCATTGGCCATTAGTTTTAACAATCCTTGCAATGCTCCTATAGGGCCTCTTAAATCATGGCCAATTATGGAAAATAGTTTGTCTTTTGTTCCATTTATGGCATTGAGCTGTATTTCATTTTCCTTAAGGCTTTTGGTACTTACTTTTAATTCTTGGTAAAGTCGCTTTAACTTCTTTTGGTTAAAATAAAGCGGAATGGCTGCCCCAAGAATTGTGATTACAACTACTATGGCAATGTTTATAAAATTGCGCTGTTTTGCAAGTTCTCTTTCATTTTGCGCTATCAATAATTGTTTATCTTCATCATATTTGAGTTTCGTTTTGAGAAGGGTTAGACTTCTTTTGTTTTCATCTTTATAAAGTGTATCGGTTAGCCGTTGAAAGACTTCTAGATATTTCAACGCCTCCTGGAAGTCACCCCCATTCTTACTTATCTGATAAAGGGTCTCAGCACAGTCTTTTTGACCTGACAATGACTTTATATCGGAAGAAATTTTAAATGCCTCTGAGGCATATTCATTGGACTTTTCATCTTCCCTTAGACCAAGGTAGGCTGAAGCAATGCCATTTAATAAATCTATTTTACTCCGGTCATCTTCCAGATTAGCATGCAGTAATTCGCCCTGATTGTACCAATGCAATGCCCATTTGTATTTTTTTTGCTTTAAATAGATTTTACCTTTTACGTTATATGCAAAGGCCAGCCAATCATATACTTCTTGCTTTTCGAATGTTGAAATGCTCTTGTTAATGTTGAACATAGCAAGATCGTAGTTTTCCATATCCGCGTACACCTCTGCAAGATTGCTTAAGGTTTCGGCAATTATTACCTCATCTCCTATTTCTAAGTTTATCTTTTTTACCTGACTATAAAACTCAAGGGCTTGGTCAAATTCCTTTTGTGAACTATACAATGCCGCAATGTTTTCATTGATGATAGACTGCATGAGTTTGTGATTCATGGCTTTGGCCAGATCTAAACCAATCAGAAAATTTTCAAGCGCCTTTTCATAATTTCCCAAATAGGAGAATTCATTGGCCAAATCATTTATAATTCCAATTTTTTCCTCATTGACACCGGTTGAATCTGCTAACTTGAGGGCCATTTTCAAATGTCTGATGGCTTCTTGATTCTTGCCATTATCTGAATAGAAAGCTCCAAGATTTGCCATTGCTTGGCATTTCCCCAAAAGATAATTGGTTTCTTGACTTAAGGTTAGTGCCTTCTTAGCAAGATAGTAAACGCTATCTTCTTTAATAAATCGATATTCCTGAGAAAGCTCGTTAAGAAGATTGATTTGCTTTTTACTTTTTTGTAGTCCTGAATCCTCTTCAATGGTATTCAGCTTGAATCTTAAACTATCGCGAATATTGCCTTGTCCGAAGATTGGATTGAATAGTAGCG
>CAYNUM010000423.1:0-3012 GCA_964400025.1 uncultured Croceivirga sp. | reverse complement strand
TAATATCATTGATAACCATAATACCTTTATCTCGAAGTTAAAGTCTTTATCGGATGATGATTTTGGACGAAAACCCGGAAATAAATGGTCTGCTGGACAACAACTGGACCATATCATAAAATCGGTCAAACCAGTTGATATGGCTTTCGGACTACCCGTTTTTGTATTGAAAATGAAATTTGGAGTAGCCAACAGGCCTAGCAGGAGTTTTGAGGGCTTGGTAGAAAAATACCAGAATGCACTGAAGAAAAATGGGGACTTTGAAATACCCAGTGATTTTGCGCCGGCTGAAATAACAATCGATGAGCGAGATAAAGGCTTCGAAAAACTAAACAAACTGGTTCAAAAACTCTGTAAAAGACTAGTAAAATTCTCTGAAGCTGAATTGGACAAATACATTTTACCGCATCCACTTATAGGTAAGGTGACTCTTCGCGAGATGTTACATTTTACAGCCTACCATGCCTTACACCATGAACGCCAAATTCTAGAGAACCTAACTAATGAACATTCGTAGGGCCCAAACAGAACATGCTGAATTTATTGCACTGTTGGGTCGGGTAACCTTTACTGAAACCTTCGGTCACCTCTTTACCGACTCCAATGATTTACTCAGCTATTTGAATCAAACTTTTGGAGTTCAAAAAATCAGAAAAAGCCTTGGTAAAGAAAATAATGTCTTCTGGATTGCTTTTGATGATGAACTTCCCGTTGGCTACGCAAAATTGAAATTGAATTCACCCTCTTCATTTATGGATGAGGATTCGATTTGCCAACTGCAAAAAATCTATGTGCTAAAAGACTTTCTGTCCAAAAAAATTGGTCGGGCACTGCAAGACCACCTTCTTAACTATGCAAAAGAAAAAGGTTTTAGGAAAGTTTGGTTATCGGTACTAAAAAGCAATGAAAGGGCCATTGGCTTCTACGAAAAGAATGATTTTGTTTTTATTGGTAGTCATTCGTTTGAGATTGGAAAAGAAAAATTTGATTTTCAGGCCATGGCTAAGGGCCTCTAGCCCATTTAATTCCCTTATTTTTATTTGATTATTTCGAATCAATTTAGATGGACGCCACTTTAGATTTTTCATCCTCGGAGTTCAAGGAACTTTTGGACAAAAGCACAGACCTTATCCTACAACAATTTGAGAACATCAATACATTGAAAGGGTATCATGACTTTCCACAATCAGAGGTAGAGAGTTGGTTTGATGAAGCCCTTCCCAACCAGGGAATGAGCGTTTCATCATTATTGGACATGGTTCAAGAACGGGTGCTTAAAACAGCTACCGGTAATTTGGGTCCTCATATGTATGCCTATGTGATGTCTGGAGGGAATCAGACCGCGATTTTGGCCGAAAAATTGGCAACGACCATCAACCAAAATCAAACCAAATGGCATTTGGCGCCAGCCTTAAATGAAATCGAAAAAAGAGTAATCGCTTGGACGGCCGAACTTCTTGGTTTTCCAAATGGCTCGGGTGGTGTTCTCGTCAGCGGTGGTTCCGCTGCAAACCTGACCGGACTTACCGTGGGGCGTAACATCCTTTTTGAAAAGGAAGGCATTCGTAAAAAAGGGCTGTTTGGTCAAAAACCCTTTGTGGTATATGCCTCTGAAGAAGTACACAGCTGTGTTGACAAAAGTGTGGACCTTTTGGGTATTGGCACCAATCACCTCAGGAAGATTGCTACAGATGCCTCCTTTAAAATACGATTAGATCTTTTGGAAAACCAGATCAAAGAAGATATTGAAAACGGATTTCAACCCTTTTGCCTTATCGGAAATGCAGGAACCGTAAACACCGGTGCCATCGATGATTTGGAAGCCTTGGCCGACCTTGCTGATAAATACAAATTATGGTACCATGTTGATGGGGCCTATGGCGCTTTGGCGGGCATTCTCGATTCACTAAAAACGGATTATATTGGTATGGAACGGGCAGATTCTGTTGCTATTGACTTTCATAAATGGTTATACGTGCCTTTCGAAGGAGGATGCACGTTGGTGAGAAGTTGGGATAAACTTCGACGTACGTACTTCAAAAAGGCCGCCTATCTCGATACCGAACTGGCCAATGATGGCAATCGTTTGGAATATAACGAACACTATTTTCAACTTTCGCGTAATTCAAAAGCCTTTAAGGTTTGGATGACCATCAAGGCCTACGGAATGGACCGAATCAAAGAAATGATCCAAAAAGATATCGACCTTACTGACTATCTAAATGATTTGGTCAGAGCATCCGAAGATTTCGAATTGGTCGCAGATTCTAAACTGGCGGTTTCTTGTTTTCGATATGTAGGAAACATGACTTCAAAACAAGAAATTGACGATTTTAACAAACGTCTGATGCCCGAATTGGAAAAAGACGGTCGTGTTTTTATCATGGGCACTGCCTTAAAAGGAGAATATGCTATTCGTGCCTGTTTTATCAATCATCGGAAAACTACAAAAACAACGGAGTATCTTCTTGAGGTAATTCGTGAGGTGGCCCATAAAATGGAAGTTTCAACCAAGGCAGTACATGGACAGAGATGACATTTTGAATAGTTACAAAGAAGCCATTACGCATGCTGGTCTCACCTTTAAGGGAAAGACAATGCCGTATACTTCTTCCAACGGGCATATGTTTTCACAGCTGAATAAAGATAATCAAATCGGCATTCGTTTATCAAAGGAAGACACTTCAGCATTTGATGTAAAATATGGTGCTTTACCCTTCTTCTCTTATGGTGCCAAAATGCGAGAATATGTATTGGTTCCAGAGGAAATGCTAGTTGACAAGGAAGAACTGAGTTCCTACCTGAAAAAAGGATTCGAGTTTGTCAATTCAAAACCCCCAAAGTAAACTACATCAGGGCAAGCCCATGAGGCTTTTTCGGAAAAAAATTTCAATTTCGAGACAAACCTCGTAGTAATAAACCCTTAGGCGGCGCCAATAAAAAACCGCCTTTCCAAATTTGAAAAGACGGTTAAATCTGTGTGTTCAGATGAACTATGCAACGGCCACCTTG
>CAYNUM010000422.1:0-3013 GCA_964400025.1 uncultured Croceivirga sp. | reverse complement strand
AGCACCGGTGTCAACGACCAAGACGTCACATTTTCGAATTGCAGTCTGAAGCGCACTAAAATCCTTAACATTGAGCTGAAATTTATCACCAAAGACTTCCGCGTTTTCTTTTGTCCTGTTGATGAGGGTAATTTGTCGATTACCGGTATGTTTGATAAGGTTTTCGCAGGTATTCCTACCAATTTTTCCTGTTCCAAAAAGCAAAATGCGCTTTTCCTTCATGTTTGGAACAGTATCTAGAATATATTTTACCGAAGCAAAGGCAACCGAAGTGGCACCAGTGGAAAGTTCGGTCTCATTCTTTATTCGCTTGCTGGCCTGCAAAACAGAATTGCACAAACGCTCGATAAAGGGGTTCGTCATGCCATGTTTCTTGGAACGATAAAAGCTTTGTTTTATCTGGCTGATGATTTCGAAATCGCCCAATATTTGACTATCCAGACCGGTACCTACTTTAAAGAGGTGCGAAATGGCATCATGGTTTTTGTAAACGTAGGCCACTTCTTGAAATTCCTCAACAGTCCCAGGGGTTTGGTTGCAGAGAAGTTTGATTAATTGATAGGGGTGCTGGGCAAAACCATACAGTTCGGTGCGATTGCAAGTAGAAATGACCAGTAGACTATCCAATCCTTCAGCTTTTGCGGCTGAGGTAAGTTGATCTACACCAGGTACATCCAAACTGAATTTACCCCTTAGTTCGGCTTCAGCTTTCCTGTAGCTGAGCCCAATGGCATAAAAAGACGGGTATTTTGAAAGATGATAATTCTTCATATACTCATACCGAATGCAAAACTAAGCGACACGGTATTGTTAAAATAACGCTATCGGTTCAATTAATATCAAATGTCTGGCCAACATAAGACTTTAAACGATATTTTTGTAAAGGCCTTATTTTATTTGGATTAAAGAAGATTTTAAAATAATTTAGAGTCATTTTAAATAAGAAATCAAGCCTTTTAAAAATAGATACAAATGACAGAAAATATCGGTATCGGTTCCTTTGAGCAATCTATTGTGGATGAAGAAGTCTATATTCTTAAAATTCAGAATGATACGGAACAAGTCAAAAAAGTGGTGCATCCTATTGATCGTAGTTTCATTCAATTTCACTTTTCACTAAAGGGCAGTGCGCAGTTTTTGTTTAATAATGGCACCTATCATTTGGATGTATCCGAAGAGAACTCCCTTCTGTTATACAATACACAAAAAGACCTTCCACTGCATCTAATGGTACAGCCAGAGACTTGGGTATTGTCCGTTGTAGTTTCCATTAAAAGGTTCCATGCACTTTTCTCTGAAGATGCCAAGGAAGTACCCTTTTTCAGTGAGTCTTTCAGTGAAAAAAAGTACTATGCACAAGAGGTATTGACCCCATCAATGGCAGTGGTTTTGAACCAATTGATGAGTTTTAACCTGCATCCTTCCATCCGCACCTTGTACATCAAAGGAAAGATCTATGAATTGATTGCCCTTTACTTCAATAGAACTGGGGAAGCCGATTTGGAACAGTGCCCCTTTTTGGCTGATGAAGACAATGTCAGGAGAATAAAAAGGGCCAAAGACATTATTCTCGAGCGAATGGTTGAACCTCCCACTTTGCAAGAGCTATCCAATGAAATAGGGTTAAGCCTAAAAAAATTAAAAGAAGGGTTTCGTCAAATCTATGGGGATTCGGTCTATGGGTTTCTTTTGGACCACAAGATGGATTTGGCCCGAAAACTACTGGAATCCGGTAAATATAACGTCAATGAAATCGCACTACGATTGGGCTACAGTACCGCAAGTCATTTCATCACTTCGTTTAAAAAGAAGTATGGCACGACCCCGAAAAAATATGTAACTTCCTTAGTCTAAAACTTGTGTTATGAAGAGATTTTACAGTCTATTTCTCATACTATTCCTCGTATGTTTCAAATCCCCAGCTCAAAATTCAAAACCACCAGAAATTATGGGTGAGAGCATACCCGAATTGGTGTTGGTCTACACCAAGACTGAGGGTTATCGACACGAAAACATTCCAAAAGGGGTACAGGCGTTACGCGAATTGGGTCGAGAAAATGGTTTCATTGTGTTGCAAACCGAAACTTCAGAAGATTTCAATACCGAAAATTTGAAGAATTATCGTTTGGTTATCTTTTTAAGTACTACTGGCGATGTGCTTAATACTGCTGAGCAAAGGGCCTTTGAAAATTACATTAGAAATGGTGGTGCCTTTATGGGAATTCACGCTGCTTCAGATACGGAATATGATTGGCCATGGTATGGAAAGTTGGTTGGAGGTTATTTTGAAAGTCATCCTGTAGGTACGCCTACCGCAAAAATGGACGTAATCGATAAATCTCACCCTTCTACTGCACATTTGCCTGATGTTTGGCAACGAACTGATGAATGGTACAATTTTAAAAATCTTAATCCGGATGTTACGGTTTTACTCAATCTAGACGAGTCGAGTTATGAGGGTGGCACCAATGGAGAGAACCATCCATTTGCGTGGTACCATGAGTATGATGGAGGGCGATCATTTTTCACGGGTGGTGGACACACCAAAGCATCCTTCGACGAACCAGCTTTTCGTCAGCACTTACTGGGGGCCATGGAGTGGTGTCTGGGGAGAAAGTAGTCTATTGTTGCTTTAACATCATATTTATCTGAAACTTCTAATAAATAAAATCGTGTAACATTCGTTATGGATAGACGCAAATTTTATCAAACCATCGGATTGGGAACCGCTGCAACTGCAACTTTACTTGCCTGTAAAAATGAGGAGACAACACCTGCTTCCAAAGCGGGAAAAGGTTTTCAAATTACGCCTGAGCTGAATGAGCGTATGTATGCCAAGGCATTGGAAATTACCAAGCGAAAAGTTCGTGGGGGCGATAGTGAGCCGTTTTTCAAGAAACCTTTTGTTGATGCTGCTTTTTCAGATAACATCTTTCTGTGGGATTCTTGTTTCATTGTATGTTTTGCAAAATATCATTTGGACGAACTGCCCGTCTACCAGGCCTTGGACAAT
>CAYNUM010000421.1:0-3014 GCA_964400025.1 uncultured Croceivirga sp. | reverse complement strand
GGAAGATATTTCTTGGACTTTTGGTGCTCCAAAGAAATAGTTGGGGTGTTCACTTTTTATTCAAGTATTGCCAATACGATATTTGTTTTTGTTCAAGCCATGGTACTAGTAGTCATGTCTCCTTACCTGATTGAGGCAGCCCAAAACGATAGACAGGAAGAATTTAGAATCAAGTTTGCTCAATTCAGAAAGAAAACCATATCGTTGACCTTAATGTCGATGTTGGGCAGTATGGTTTTGATTTATCCCTTTGTTTATCTTTTGAATGATGAAGTTCTGATAAATAATGTGGGCATATATTTCTTTTTGGCCTTTGCCACGGGGTTGTTTTGTGTTTCTTATTTGCCCCACTATAAACTTTATGTTTTTGATAAAGACCGCGCCCTTCTTATCAGTGCGGCAATTGGCGCCCTTCTTAACGTGCTTTCAAACGTAATTTTGGTACCAAGGTTTGGCTTGTTTGGTGCCGTTTTGTCTCAGATTATAGGTATGGGATCTTTGTTCGTGAGCAAACAGTTATTTTTGATTAGAGAAAAACTATAGTTATCAAGTCCCATACGATTTTCATAGCCCATACCCCATTACAGAACTTGGTGGCATTAAATATTATCAATAGTCATTTTTCTGGACTCGAATATGAAAACACCCTGATTTCTTCAGTAAGTGCGGAAAAAAACAAAAATCTGCACAAGTTCATTTTGATCCGTAAGTCGTCTAAAATAAAGTCTTTTTGGGATACGGCAAAGGCAAAGAGATATATTGATAAAACGGTAAAGAGGGGTAAGTGCTGCTTTTTTATATCGCACACTTCGGGCCTTCTTGATAATTATGTGTTCTTTCAATTACTGGAGAAATTTCCAACTCATTCATTGAACTTTTTTTATGATGGCGTGCTTTACTTTTACGACTACAAAGAGCCCAAAAAAAAGGTACATGAATTAAGAAGTAAAGTAGGAGGTCTTCTTGGAATCAACTATAAGTTCGAACCTCAGATTTTCCCTAATCAATCTTCAAGAATAGATAGTATCTATACGGTGCTCCCATCATTTACACTTGGCCCGAAAGAGAAGATGCGCGAAGTGGTGATCGTTTCTGAGGATTATGTATCCAAAGAAAACACAGTATTGATACTTGGCGGAAAACCATCTCTTCTGACCAATGAAGAAGTAAAGCGAATCTATGCCCAAATGTCATCCTTAATAACCGAAATCGAAGGGGTTACCGTTTATTACAAAGGCCATCACGCAGATACTTCCAATAATTTTTTTGATGTCATCGGAGATTCTTTCGATTTTATTGACATAACCCAAAAGAGTCCGGTTGAAGAGGTAATTGGTCGCTATCGACCGGAAAAGGTGTTTTCATATCCTTCTTCGGCTTTGGTCAATTTAAAAGCGATGTATGGCGAACAAATTGAAATCAGCTCATTTTACGTTCAAAAGAAGAAAGCACAAATTGATTACATGATTCCAATCTTCTCAGAATTAGATATTAAGTCAAACCTTATTTAAAATAAAATTGTTATGAAAACCAAGATATGTAGTTTTTTAGCGGTTATCTTGATAGTAAACCTTTCTTGCAACACTATAAACAAGAAAGGTGAGGGCTCTGACGGTGAAGTTTCGTTAGAAGATAGGTTGGTTGTAAGAATGAATTTAGTGGTATTGGAAAACGACACTTTTGAGGTCTATTACAGAAAAGAGGATGAGGTGTTTGGGCCAGACCAGAAAATCTCAAAGAAAATTCAAGGGTCAGAAGACTCACAGGACATTGATTTTGCCTTTGACCTTTTGGAATTCCCTTCACATTTACGAATTGACTTTGGTAGAAATGTCAATCAGGGAGTAATCACTTTAAATGATTTTTCTTTTCATTTTAATGACAATAGGCACGATTTCACTGCAGAAGAGCTAAAAAAATATTTCGTTCCGAACGCTGGTCTTGAAGTGAATTTTGATTCAGGGGTGATGAACACCAAAAGCGTTAATGATAAATACAACCCATACCTTAACTCGAATAATATTTCTTACTTTGTGAACAAGCTAATTCTTTTTTAGGCCCTATAGCTTTCAGTATGAGGGAGAATACAGGAATCACGATAGTCTCATTGTTTTGTTTGCTGGGTATTTATTTTTTGGATTTCCTGGCTTTGTTCACTTCAGGGCATGGGAACTTGTTTTTTTTTGAACTAGGTAGTTTGACCTTGCCCAGCTTGATTTTGTTCTTGGTTATTCTTCTAGCGGTATCTGCAAGCACCAAACTTTATTTTCTTCTCTTCGTCTGTTTCAACCTTCAGGCTTGACAATGAGAAAATAAGCTCATCAAGTAAATAAGCAGCACCCGGTTGGAAATCTGAAGTACCATCCACAACAAAACCTGTAATACCCGTCCAGTTTAACTCAACGATATCTACTTCATCTCCTGAGAAATTATTTGAAATTCCAGTAGCAATTACAACCTCATTATCTCCTCCTATTGGTGTGATTTCCCAATCAACTGTCGCATCGAACCAGTTTTCACCAGCTGTCAATTGTTGCAAGTTAATGGGTTCGCTGAATTCAACAATTAAGTCTGCATCCGTAGGGTTCGTACCACCATGAAGCGAAAAAGTACCTATTGTTCCTGCTGATCCACCAACGTTTAATAACTGTAAATCCTGATTATCTTCCATATAAACCGTCATGGTAATGCCATTGACTGTTTGTTCTACTACAGAACCTAAGTCTGATGCCGTTTCAAAGTCAAAAACATTGTCTTCTTCACTGTCACCTCCAAACAAGAAAGGAACATCGTTCACACCTTCAATGTCAACGGTAACTTCCTCGGTAACTGTACCACCGTTTTGGTCGCTTACTGTAAATTCGAATGTATCCTGTGCAGATTCGTCAACCCCTAAGTATTGGAAAGCTTCTTCCGGATCATAAGTAAAGGTTCCGTCATTGTTATAGGTAACCGCACCATTAGTATCCTCATCGTCCACATCACTAACGATTAACTCATCGCTGGTATCTGTA
>CAYNUM010000420.1:0-3018 GCA_964400025.1 uncultured Croceivirga sp. | reverse complement strand
AACTAGAGGAGGGTTTAAAACTACCGTACTTGGCACCGAAAAAGTAGGCCAAGTGCATTTTATGTACCATGGAGAAAAGGAAGTACTACAATTGTTTTTTGAAAATATCGCACCGAAATTTTATAGGGACTGCGAAGCAATTACCCAAAGTATGCGAAATCGAGGTGGTGGAATTACTGATATCTCACTGAGGGATAAAACTGCCGATTTAAAAGGATATTACCAACTGCATGGCACTTTTGAGACTTTGGATGCCATGGGCGCCAATTTTATCAATTCGTGTTTAGAACAATTCGCCAAGACCTTAAAACGTGAAGCTTCTGAAGCCAACATTCAATTGGAGGTCATCATGAGTATTCTAAGTAATTATGTACCCAATTGCTTGGTACGGGCAGAAGTGCAATGCCCTATAAGCGAGGATGGAAGTGATAAAACCGTTTCCATCAATTTTGCCCAACGTTTTGTACAAGCAGTTGCGATAGCAAAGTCGGAACCCTATCGTGCCGTGACCCATAATAAAGGAATCATGAACGGTATCGATGCTGTAATCTTAGCAACCGGTAATGACTTCAGGGCCGTTGAAGCGGGCGTTCATGCGTATGCCGCAAAAGAAGGTACTTATTCAAGTTTGACCCATGCAGAAATCAATGATGGACAGTTCCGGTTTTGGATAGATGTTCCCCTAGCTTTGGGAACAGTTGGTGGACTCACTACGTTGCACCCATTGGTAAAACTGGCACTTGAAATTTTGGAAAAACCTACTGCAAAAGAGTTGATGCAAATTGTTGCTGTCGCAGGATTGGCACAAAATTTTGCCGCCCTTCGCTCTTTGGTCACTACAGGAATTCAAAAAGGTCATATGAAAATGCACCTAATGAATCTCTTAAACCAATTGGGCGCTACAGATGCAGAAAAAAAGCAGCTAATCGAATATTTCAAAGAACGAACCGTTAGCAATGCCTCAGCAAAGGAACGTTTGGAAACCATCAGAAATGGGCAATGACTACAACCTTCTACAGTAATGGCAAGCTACTAATAACTGCAGAGTATGGGGTTTTGGATGGGGCACTGGCTTTGGCCCTACCCACCAAATATGGGCAATCACTAGAGGTAAGACCCTTTCAGGATGCTATTATTCAATGGAACAGTATTGATGAGAAAGGTCACATTTGGTTCAGCGGTCGTTACAAGGTCGACACTTTCGATTTAATAGATGGTTCAGATGAGCCTCTTGCTAAAACTTTAGAACAACTACTGAAAAAAGTCAAGGCACTTAATCCAAATCTAAACGCTGCGCATCAAGGCTTAGAGCTGACCTCAAAACTTACATTTCCAAGAAATTGGGGACTTGGTTCCTCTTCTACCTTGATCAACAATCTGGCCCAGTGGGGTACAGTAGATGCATATACCCTTTTAGAACAGACCTTTGGGGGAAGTGGTTATGACATTGCCTGTGCGCAATACAATGCCCCAATTCATTATCGATTAGAAAAGGGTCTACCCTCTGTAAAAAAAGTAAGCTTGCAATTACCGTTTACCGAGAAGCTGTATTTTGTCTTTTTAAACAAGAAGCAAGACAGTCGTGAAGCAATTGCGAATTATAGAAAACAAGATTTTGAACAATCGGAATTGGTGAACGAATTGACCAATCTTACTGCCAAACTGACCAAAACTAAAAGTTTAAAAGAGTTCGAATCACTCATCACACTTCACGAAAAGGTGCTATCACGAGTTTTGAAAATAGCACCGGTCAAGGAACGACTCTTTTCTGACTATTTCGGCGCCATCAAGAGCTTAGGAGGTTGGGGTGGTGATTTTATTCTCGCTACGGGCAATGAAAAAACCCCTGACTATTTTAAGGCCAAGGGTTTTAATGTTGTTATTCCCTATCGGGAGATGATATTGTAAAAGTTAGGTCTCTCTACTAATAGAAAGTTGCTCTATTGTCTTCGATATCGGCCCCTTCTTTTAAGGCGTCGAAAACCCCGGTGTTTACCGCATTTCGCTTTTGACCAGCCAAGGTGTTTGCAAATGTACTGAAGTTAGGCAATGAAACACCGTCTTCTTTCTTGGTCAACTTAATCATAAACACTCCTGTTTCACCTTTTATAGGTCCAGCAACCTCTCCATCACTAAGACCAAAACCAGTACCCACAACCAATGGTTCACGACCCGCTCCAGGAATGGTCGGTGCCTTTCTAGTCACCGCAGAAGCGTTTGAGGTAGCTACGCCATGGTTTGTAGCAAAATCTTCCAAAGTAGAGACATTGGCTTTAGCAATAATCTGCTCTGCTTTTTTATCTCTTCTGATTTTGGGCAATACTTGAGAAGAAGCATCTTCAACAGACATAGTGCCTTCTTTGTACTTCTTTGTCAATTGCACAATAGCATACCCAGAGGTCAAATCAAATCGTTTGATATCACCCACTTTAGTATCATCTTTAAAGGCCCACTGTACAATATTTCTTTGCGAATTCAAACCAGGCAGGTTTTCATCCAACTCCTTGATTTTGTTGACCGGACGAACAGTGTAATTCCCTTCTTTGGCAATTTCTGAAAATGCCTCTGCTTCGGCGTCAGCTGCAGCCATTTCGAATTTCGTTGCATCGGTAAACAACGTATTGATGGTTTCTTCTGAAGGTTGAATTTCCCGCGAAAGCGTAGCCACTTGAACCAAGTCTTCTTTATCATCAACCTTAATAATATGAAAGCCGAACTCGGTTTCAACCATTCCAATTGCTCCTACTTCATTACCAAAACAAAAATCATTGAATTCATCGGCCATTACCCCTTCTTGAAAGTAACCCAAATCTCCACCGCGAGGTGCTGATGGGCCATCAGAATTATCCCTGGCCAACGCCGTAAAGTTGGCATCAGATTTTTTAGCCTCTGCCAATATTTTCTTGGCCTCTTCCTCAGCTTCTTCTTTAGTTCTAGTTATTTCAGGGTTGGCACGTGTTGCTCCTTCATAGGCGAAAAGAATATGACTTGCCTTTACAGAGCCATTGGGTCTTCTGC
>CAYNUM010000419.1:0-3021 GCA_964400025.1 uncultured Croceivirga sp. | reverse complement strand
ACCACCCAATCAATAAACAGACTTGCAATGAACGTCCAAAAGCAGGCTTCAAAGACTTTTTCTTTGTGGTTTTTCTCTGATTTTAATGCCAATGTGCGATCCCAAGACAACAATAAAAAGAAATAGCAAAAGATTCCATTGTGGTTGATTATGTCCATGAAAAAGGTCAAAATCAATACACAGAAAAAAAGCATGGCAAAAGAATTGTCCAAGGTCAGTTTCTTTGTTTTTACCAAATTACCCAAAAGAAATACGGACAACATCAAGGCAACGGAAGCCAAAACTTTCGGGGTCAATACTTCAACAGTGAAGTCAATCTCTTCAAATCGTAAAGTCACTCCCCAAAACAAACAAAGAACAAAGCCCAAAAGCACAACAAAGTTGATGGGTTTGGTTTGATCAAAAAAGGAGGAAATCATTCGGTCTTATTTGAACTAATTGAAAGGCTTTTGTTATTTTTGTCCAGTAAATATAGCCAAGATGAGCAGTTTTTTTTACGGTATTGAAGACTTGTTCGTAAATGTGCTTTTCGCACCTTACGATTTATTTCGTTTCATGAGTAGCTGGTGGGCCTCAAATTCCATCAATTGGATTTTCATGATTATTGGCTTTGTCGCCATGGTATATTGGATGGGGCAACTCAAAATATTTGATGCCAATGGTGAGGAAGACAAAAGTATTTCCTCTCATTCTTACCTTTAAGTTTTAGAACTATTTTTCCGGGAATGCCAATTTTATAGGTCAAATCCTATGTCGGTTCGGTAGTACATCCCTTCAAAACCTAACTTTTTTAGGCTGGAATATGATGTTTCAACTGCATCCTTGAATTCCTTTCCATACGACGTTACGGCCAATACGCGCCCCCCGTTTGAAAGAACTTTGCCCTCAAGTTTCTTTGTTCCCGCATGAAAAACAATTGAATCTTGAATGGAAGCTAGACCCGTTATTTCTTTTCCTTTTTCATAGGCTTCTGGATAGCCCCCTGAAACTGCAATTACGGTTGTTGCTGATCGTTCATCAATTTCAAGGTTTATCGCGTCCAACGTTTTATCGGCAACCGCCTGAAACACTTCAACCAAATCGTTTTTAATCCTAGGGATGACCACCTCGGTTTCAGGATCACCCATGCGAACATTATATTCAATCACTTTGGGCTCATCTCCATCAACCTTAATAAGTCCAATAAAAATAAAGCCAACGTACGGAATGTTATCTTTCTTTAAACCTTCAACCGTAGGTTTTACGATTTTATCCTCTACTTTTTTATAGAACTTTTCGTCTACAAAAGGCACTGGTGAAACGGCTCCCATACCGCCTGTGTTCAATCCAGTATCTCCTTCGCCAATTCGTTTATAATCTTTGGCCATAGGGAGGATTTTGTAGCTTTCGCCATCAGTTAGCACAAAGCAACTTAGCTCAATGCCTTCCAAAAATTCCTCAATCACAACCGTTTGACTAGCAGCACCAAATTTTGAATCGACTAACATCGTCTTCAGCTCTCTTTTCGCCTCTTGGATATCGTTCAAAATCAAAACTCCCTTACCAGCAGCCAAACCATCAGCCTTTAACACGTAAGGTGACTCTAAAGAATCCAAAAAAGTAAAACCTTCTTCTAAAGTATCGGCGGTGAAACTCTTGTATTCAGCTGTTGGTATATGATGCCTTTGCATGAAAGCCTTGGCAAATTCTTTACTGCCCTCTAAGGTTGCCGCTAATTTTTGTGGACCAATTACAGTAACATTCTTGAGGGATTGATCACTAAGGAAAATGTCATGGATGCCTTCAACCAATGGGACTTCAGGGCCCACTACGACCAAATTGATGTCTTCTTCAAGAACCAACTTTTTAATACCCTCAAAATCAGTAACATTTATATTACAATTGACAGCTATGGAATTCGTACCCGCATTACCTGGGGCTATGAATAGCTTTTTGATTCTTTGGCTCTGCGCCAGTTTCCAAGCAATGGCGTGTTCCCTGCCGCCAGAACCTAAAATTAAAATTGTCATTTCTTGGATTTTGGTCAAAAGTAGTCTTTCTACTTAGGATTTAGATGCATTTATTTTTTATATAATTCCGAAAAGTCTCGATGTTGGCGATTCAATTCCTCAGCCGAAAGTGATTTAAAATATTCGTAGACGATTTTGAGTCCTTCTGAGCGATGAACCTTAGGTTCCCAACCTAATATCTCCTTTGCCCTGGTAATGTCGGGTTGTCGTTGTAATGGGTCGTCAGTGGGCAGCGGTTTGAATACAATTTTTTGATCCGTCCCGGTGAGCTTGATGATTTCCTCGGCAAATTCCAGAATTGTGGTTTCATCTGGATTACCAATGTTTATGGGCTGAACATAATCGCTCATCAACAACCTGAAAATACCTTCGATTTGGTCGTCAATATAGGTAAAGGACCTCGTTTGTGAGCCATCACCAAATACAGTCAAATCTTCTCCTCTAAGTGCTTGGCCCATAAATGCTGGAACCACGCGGCCATCATTCAATCTCATTCGGGAACCATATGTATTGAAAATCCGAACAATACGGGTTTCCAATCCGTGGTGCCTATGGTACGCCATAGTAATTGATTCCATAAATCGTTTGGCCTCATCATAAACTCCTCTTGGACCGATAGGGCTAACATTACCATAATAGTCTTCATTTTGAGGATGTACCAATGGATCCCCATAGACTTCTGAGGTAGAAGCAACCAAAATTCGCGCCTGTTTTTCCTTTGCGAGCCCAAGGAGATTTAAAGTTCCCAAAGAACCAACTTTTAGGGTCTCTATTGGAATTTTCAAATAGTCAATTGGGCTAGCAGGAGACGCAAAATGTAAAATGTAATCAAGTTCTCCGCCAAGATGTACAAAAGTTGAAACATCATGATGGTGAAACTCAAACCTTTCTAAAGGAAATAGGTGCTCAACGTTCTTTAAATCACCTGTTATCAAATTGTCCATTCCAATCACATGGTGCCCTTCTGAGATAAATCGGTCACAGAGGTGAGATCCTAAAAACCCTGCTGCTC
>CAYNUM010000418.1:0-3023 GCA_964400025.1 uncultured Croceivirga sp. | reverse complement strand
ACCATAATTGAATGCACGGGCGATTCCGATGGCTCCAATAGCATCCAGCCGGTCTGCATCTTGAACCACTTGTAGTTCTTTTGAATTGAATCGATTAAGGGCGTTTTTATCCAACGAATTTTTGAACGAAATATGCTGTATGATTTTTTCTACATGGTCGATAACATTCTTTTCCACTTGAATGGAATCCAAAAACCGCACAGCCATTTTAGGGCCAATCGTTTCATCACCATTATGGAACTTGGCATCTGCAATATCATGGAGCAAAGCGGCCAGTTCAACCACCAATGTATCAACCTCCTCAAATGCTGCTATTCGTTTGGTGTTCAAAAACACCCTTTGAATGTGAAACCAATCATGACCTCCTTCTGCACCTTGTAAGGTCTGTTTAACAAAAGCTATTGTTTTTTCAATGGTTTCTTCGTGCGTCATAGCTAGACCTTTATCCCTGATTTGATTATGGACTCTATCTGAGAGATGAGTTCCAAAGGGTTGCCCTTGTTTTCCATTGGAGGGTGAACATCAAAGGTCATATGTACCCCAAGACCCATGGGAAATTTACCATAACGCAATAACTTCCATGAATTATTGATACTGATAGGAACAAGTAGGGCAGAAGGCGAATGTTTCATGATTTCTTCAAGGCCTTTGGTTTTAAAGGGCTTGGGCGAACCATCTCTGCTGCGGGTACCCTCAGGAAAAATCACTGCACTTCGGTTGGTCTTTTCAATATACCCCCCGAGCTCAGCAATTGCCCTTAAGGCTTGTCGTGCATCTTTTCTATTGATCAAGGCAGAACCACCATATTTCAAATTGAAAGAGATGCTAGGTATGCCTTTCCCCAGCTCCTTCTTACTTATGAATTTAGGATGATGCTTTCGCAAATGCCAAATAAGTGGCGGTATGTCGTTCATACTTTGATGATTGGTCACAATAATCAAAGGCCTATCGGTAGGAATTTGATGAGGATTTCGAAAGGTAAAGCGAGTACCCAAAATATTGAGGCAACGCATTAAAAACCAATTCAAAATAGAAACACTTCGTTTATGGGCGTCGTAACCAAATAAATGATAGCATACCCATTGAATTGGATGAAAAACGGCCAAACTCAGTCCGAAAAAGAAAAAGTAGATGACACTAAGGGGATAGGATAATAGCTTCACTCCGTAAAAATAAAAAACCATCCCGAAGCTCAGGATGGTAAATTTTTAAATGCCCCTTTCAGTAAGGGCTTCACTTAATTTTTAGCAGTGCTCGTTGTAAGCCTCCATTAAGTTTTCTGCAATCATTTCGGCAGGTCGACCTTCAATATGGTGACGTTCAATCATGTGAACCAACTCACCATCTTTAAAGAGGGCCATACTTGGCGAAGACGGTGGAAATGGTACCATAGCCGCTCTGGCCGTATTAACGGCATCTGTATCAACACCAGCGAAAACAGTTACCAAATGGTCGGGTTTTTTAGCATTTTGTAAGCTAAGTTTCGCTCCGGGTCTTGCATTTGCTGCAGCACACCCGCAAACTGAATTAACTACAACAAGCGTAGTACCATCAGTTTTAAGCGCCTCTTCAACGGCTTCACTACTATATAATTCTTCAAAACCAGCACTCGCCAAATCTTGGCGCATAGGCTTTACCAACTCTTCTGGATACATAGTCAAAATTTTTAGAAATGTAAATATAGGGTAATTGTCGGTATTCCTTTCCATTCCTTAACAGGGCTTTCACGCTTTTGATGCTGGGCAATGCCTTATCTTTATCAACTTAAATTTGATAGGCTTATGTTGAAATGGTTGGCCGCCGTTATTGGTTTTGCAATTCGGGGTTTTGCGGGTGCCATTATTGGGTTTTTTCTGGGCAGCTACCTTGATAGTTTCACATCTGGCGAAAACTCGGGCAGGCGTTCTGTTCTTGGTGATTTTGCTAGGCCAAGTGTCTCACCAGCTGACTTTGAATTAAACCTGCTCTCACTTTGTTCCATAATCATTAAAGCCGATGGTAGTGTTAGTCAGCGAGAGCTTGACTATGTGCGGCAGTATTTTGTAAGCACTTATGGTAAGGAAAAAGCCAATGCCATATTTCGAACCTTCAATGAGGTAATAAAGAAGAGAGAGGTCTCGGCACAACGTATCTGTACTTATTTGAACCAAAGAACACGTTATGAAGTACGACTTCAATTGTTGCATTTTCTATTCGGGATTGCACAATCAGATGGTCGGGTCAGTCAAGCTGAATTGGACAAACTAAATCAATTGGCCGGTTTTCTTCGAATAGGCAGTTATGACTTTAGCAGTATTAAGGCCATGTTCTTTAAGGAGGCGGACCAAGCCTATAAGATTTTGGAAATTGAAAAGTCGGCCACTGATGAAGAAGTTAAAAAGGCCTATCGAACAATGGCAAAAAAGTACCATCCCGATAAGGTGGTAACTCAAGATGAGGCCATTAAAAAAGGGGCCGAAGAAAAATTCAAACAAGTACAAAAAGCCTACGAAACAATTCAAAAAGAGCGTGGTATTGCTTGATTTTTCAAGCTTTAAACCAACGTATTAATACCTCTGAACTGATAAATAAAAGAATATGGGTGATTTTTGGTTTTATATAAAATTAGGACTGGAGCATGTGCTCGATTTGGCGGCGTATGATCACATTTTGTTTTTGGCGGCATTGGCTATCCCCTTTTCATTCAAAGAATGGAAGCAAGTTGTAGTATTGGCTACAATTTTTACCATTGCCCATTGCACTTCTTTGGGTCTTTCTGCCTATGGCGTTCTTCAAGTCGATGTTGGATTAATAGAGTTTTTGATACCTGTGACCATTGCACTGACGGCACTGTTCAATCTCTATCGGGTTTTGAAAGATCAAGGAAATACAGGAATATTTTTTACAGGTCTTGCTACCGCATTTTTTGGTTTGATTCATGGGTTTGGCTTTTCAAACTATTTCAATATGCTTATGGCAGAGGAAGAGAATAAATTAGGACCATTATTGGGTTTTGCCACCGGGATTGAATTTTCACAAGTGGC
>CAYNUM010000417.1:0-3029 GCA_964400025.1 uncultured Croceivirga sp. | reverse complement strand
TGCCAAAAGCGTGAGTACAACAAATGCCCTGTAGCATGTTCACTGCCCCCAATGTATAGGTCCACATCCTGCCAATAATTGATGGCCTCTGGCGAATAAATAGCCTCTTCATTGTGGGGGTCCATGTAGCGATTAAAATATTGGGAGCTTCCCGCCCAACCAGGCATAGTATTCAACTCTAAAGGAAATACTGTCGTATTGTCGATTAGTTCATTGGCCACAACCTCGTTGGTGCTAACATTCCACGCCCATTGAGTGGCATTGCCCAAAGGTGGTTCACCAGTTTCTGTGGGAAGGTACTTTTCCACCTCAGGTAATTCTAAGGGCAAATGTTGCTCCGCAATCATCTGTGGCATACCTGCTGCATCGTAATATACTGGGAAAGGTTCTCCCCAATACCGCTGACGACTGAAAACGGCATCACGCAAACGGTAATTGATTTTGCCCTTACCATGCCCGATTTTCTCCAACTTGTCGATGGCCTTTCGAGTTGCTTCTTTGTAAGACAATCCATTTAAGAAGTCAGAATTCGCAATGACTGTATTCGCTTTGTCAGCAAAAGCCTCTTCGCGGATATCTACTCCTTCAAATATGTTGGGAATTTCAATATCAAAGTGTTTTGCAAAATCATAATCACGCTGGTCACCACAGGGCACTGCCATCACCGCCCCGGTACCATAACTTGCCAATACATAATCACCAATCCAAATCGGAATGGGGGCCTTTGTAAATGGATGTTCGGCATAGGCCCCGGTAAACGCTCCGGAAATGGTTTTCACATCGGCCATACGATCACGTTCCGATCGCTTCGCCGTAGCCTCCACATAAGAAACAATGGCTTCTTTCTGTGCTTCTGTTGTGATTTTTTCTACCAATTCATGTTCCGGAGCCAAAGTCATAAATGATACTCCGAATATCGTGTCGGGCCTTGTCGTAAATACTTCGATTTTTGCATCGTGACCCACCACATTGAACGTTGCAGAAGCCCCTTCGCTTCGGCCTATCCAGTTGGTTTGCGAATCTTTCAAGGGTTGTGGCCAATCAATGTCATACAAACCATCCAACAACCGTTGGGCATATGCGGTAATCCGCATCATCCATTGGGTCATTTTCTTGCGAATTACAGGATGCCCACCCCTTTCAGAAACACCATTGACGATTTCATCATTGGCCAGAACGGTACCCAAAGCAGGGCACCAATTCACCTCGGCATCGGCCAGATACGTGAGTCGGTATTTTAAAAGTATCTTTTGTTGTTCCGAAGCTGAATAGCCGTTCCAATCCTCAGCAGAAAACTTCGGCGTGTCATCATCACAGGCCGCATTAACTGAAATATTACCTTCCTTCTCAAGGATTGAAACCAAAGTTTCTATAGCGGCTGCCTTATCAGAAGTATTGTCATACCACGAATTGTAAAGTTGAATAAATACCCACTGCGTCCATTTGTAATAGCTTGGATCTGAAGTACGAACCTCTCGACTCCAATCAAAGGAAAAACCCAATTGATCTAGCTGTCGGCGATAGGTATTTATGTTTTCTTCTGTTGTAATGGCGGGATGTTGCCCCGTTTGAATGGCATATTGCTCAGCAGGCAATCCAAAGGAATCATAGCCCATGGGATGCAATACGTTATACCCTTGATGTCTTTTGAACCGGGCATAGATATCACAGGCGATATACCCTAAAGGATGACCCACATGCAAACCTGCCCCCGAAGGATAGGGAAACATTGATAAGGCATAAAACTTGGGGCGTGATGATTCGTTTACGGCCTTGAAGGTTTCATGTTTCGCCCAATAGGCCTGCCATTTCTTTTCGATTTCCTGAAAATCGTACTTCATTATATTCACTTGCTTTACTAGGGCGCAAAAATAGCGTTAATTCAAATGAATTCACCCCGCTTTCAATAGGTTTCCATGAAAACACAATTCCCAGCCAGTCAGCAATTCCAATACCGAATTACTTTTCTATTTTTACATATCGATTTTTCACTATGGCGCAATATATCGAACGGTACCAACGACGACGACTGATTTCATCTTACTTTTCAGTGGTTTTGAGTATTGCCCTAGTCTTGTTTCTTTTGGGCATTTTAGGATTGCTAGTATTGAACACCAAAAAATTGGCCGATCATTTCAAGGAGCAGATAACGATTTCTGTCTTTTTAAAGGACACTGCCAAACCTGTTGAGGTGGATCAATTACAAAAGAGTTTGGCCATGGCCGATTATACCAAGGAAGCCATATATGTTTCAAAAGAAGACGCTGCAGAACAATACAGCGAAGATATTGGTGAGAACTTTCAAGAATTCTTGGGCTACAACCCTCTAAAGAATTCTTTTGACGTCAACCTAAAGGCCGATTTTGTGTCGCCTGAACAGGTGTCTGAAATTGCCGAGACCCTTTCTAGTAAATCCTTCGTTGATGAAGTCAGTTATGACCAACCGCTTATTTCACTTTTGAACGATAACGTTAAAAAAATAAGCCTTTGGATTTTGTTTGCCAGTGCGGTCTTCACGGTCATCGCCGTATTGCTCATAAACAGCTCGATTCGTTTGTCGATATATTCCAAACGATTTATCATCAAGACCATGCAAATGGTGGGCGCTACCAAAACGTTCATAAGAAAACCCTTTATTTCAAACAATGTCAAATTGGGTTTCTATGGTGGGTTGATTGCCCTGCTGGCCCTAGGAGGCGTGCTGTATTATGTAGACAAGACCTTTCCTGAATTAGGCGTTTTCGAAGACATTCCTTTACTTGTTGGATTATTTTTAGGGGTCCTTATTCTTGGTCTTCTGATATCATATATCAGCACATTTTTTGCTACCCAGCGCTTCCTGAACCTTAGGACCAATGATCTTTATTACTAAACCTAGCGCACATAGATTATTTATAGTTTAAACAATTAGAATGGTTAACTTGCGTTATCAATCCGAAACAGATGGGTAAGAAAAGTAGTACGAGCCAAAAGAAGAAACCCCAGTTCGTTTTCCAGAAAAAGAATTATACCTTTTTGTTCATAGGAAT
>CAYNUM010000416.1:0-3035 GCA_964400025.1 uncultured Croceivirga sp. | reverse complement strand
CTTATGAAGCTGATAATGATATGGAAGTAACCGTACAGGTTGATGCCAACCCTGCTGTAAAAATCCTGGATTGGCATGAAAACGCTGCTCAAACTAATATTTCATTGGATACGAATGGTGATAATTTTGGGGATGGTACCTTTCCATTGAGTACGGTATTCGAACAAGTAGCGGTCCCAATTGCGGGAACGGGAACCAATTTGACTATTCAAATTTGTACCAACTCCAATTCCAGTTCTGAAGAGTTTGCCTTTGATTATATTCGGGTTCGGGAAATCCCTCTTCCCGTTGATTTAACCAAGTTTAGCGCTTACAATAGCCTTGGAACAAGAGATGTTGTTTTGGATTGGGCCACCGCTTCAGAAACCAACAATGATTACTTTGCAGTACAGCGTAGTATCACTGGTACTGATTTTGAAAACATTGCCCGCGTTAATGGTTACGGGACTTCTAACGAAGCTCATCAGTATCAATACATTGACAAAGCTGCTCCAAATGCAAGTCGTATATATTATCGATTGGCTCAGGTAGATTTTGATGGAACGACTACCTATAGTGATATCGAAGTTATTGAATTCGAAAAAGGTGTTCGTCAAATTAAAGTTCAACCGAACCCGATGCGCGATCAGGCCATGATTGATCTGGGCGTAGCCACCGAAGAAGAAATCGAACTGGCCATTTATACCAGTAGCGGACAACTCGTCAAGCAGTTCCGAATTCCGGAAGGTACGATCAACTTTGATCTACAAGTAGGAGATTTACCAATGGGTAGTTACTTGCTCCGTAGTCAATCCAGTGAAGGCATCCATACTCAGCGATTCCTCAAACTGGATTAATGACAAGTTCCTAATCCAATTGATATAAAAAGTCATCCCGAATTTTCAATTGAAAATTCGGGATTTCTTTTTAGGTCCATTCTCAATTACTACTCACATTTCTTGCCTACAATTTCGAATAGTAAAGATCATCTGTTCCTTCAATTCTATAAAATTGTCAAGCTACTATTCTATTTTCAACTTTTAGACTTATTTTGTTTGAAAAATAAAGATGCCACAACGCCCTCCTCTTTCGGTCAAGATCATTTATGCCTTGGGACAATTAGGTTGGTCCCTGGCCAGTTTTGGTGCGGCCAATCTACTGGTTTATTTTTATTTCCCACCTGAGACTACTGAGAATACAGCGATTTTCCCTACTTACATTTATCAGGGAGCAATATATGGACTCATTGCCGTACTGGGTTTGATCAATTCCGGAGGCCGGGTTTTTGATGCCATTACCGATCCATTGATTGCTAATTGGTCGGACAAACTGGTTTCTACCTTTGGAAAACGACGAAGTTTTATGGCTTGGTCAGCTGTTCCATTTGCTTTGTTTTCCTTTCTTATATTTTACCCCATTAGCGAATCCGTTACGACCAATACGATCTGGTTGTTTTTTACCGTCTTTGTTTTCTTTTTATTTATGACGCTTTATGTTGTCCCCTATACTGCTTTAATCAGCGAACTGGGGCATCATCCAGATGATCGGATGAGCATCAGTACCCTTGTCTCTGTCACCTGGGCCATCGGTTTTTTAATTGGTAATTCTGCTTATGCCGTCCAGGCTTATTTTGAGCAATCCATGACGGCTACTGCTGCTTTTCAAATGGCCATTGCCTGCTTTGCCATAATAGGTTTGATCTTTATGTTGGTCCCTGTTTTCTTCCTCAACGAAAATCGATATTGTCAACAAAAACCAGCGACCCATAGTCCTTTTACCGCTATTCGTTCGGCCTTTCAAAACCATAATTTCCTGTACTTTATCAGTTCAGATCTTTTGTATTGGTTGGCTCTGACCTTTATTCAATTGGGAGTCGGTTTTTACATAACAGTACTCATGCGAATGGAGGCTAGTTATGCCAGTGCATTTATGGGCATTGGTTTTTTGGCCAGTTTTCTGCTCTATGTTCCCATCAATTTGTTAGTCAAACGTTGGGGTAAAAAGCGCTTGATGATTGCCGCATTTTTGGTTTTCAGTTTGGTGTTTGGTTTTACTTTTGCTATTCAATGGTTGCCTTTACCTACCATGCTGATTTTTTATGGCCTGGCTATTTTGTCTGCTTTTCCATTAGCTACTTTCGGAATTGTTCCCAATGCCATCATCGCAGATATCGTTCATCAACACGAACAGCAAACTGGTGAACAACAAGCAGCAGTGTTTTATGGTACGCGAAATTTCATGATGAAAATGGGTATTGCTTTAGCCAACCTGATATTCCCCTCTCTCCTACTTTTGGGTAAAAGCATTGAACAACCACTAGGTATACAACTTTCAGCCATTTGCGCATTCGTATTTTGTTTGTTAGGCTATATCGTATTTTTGCGTTATGAAGACCTTAGCTAAATCATTTTTCTTAATTAGCCTTGTTTTCATCCTACTCTTTTGGGCCTGTAAATCCAACTCGCTTCAAAAGTTAGAAGAAACTTACGTCGAGCCATTAGGTTTCTGGTATTATCAACCTGACTTCCATCTTGACTCCTTCCCCACCCTGCTTCGCACGGATGGCCTTTATTTCCGGATTGTCGAAGAAGACGCCTTTGGTGACAATTACCAACTTTTCCGTTTTTACCCAGATGGCCTCGTCATCGAATACATCGTTTACAATACCCCCGACAAAGTAGCCACCCTCGGTCGAGTCACCAACAAAAACATTCACGGCTATTATCAATTCGAACAAGACTCCATTTTTTTCACCACCAAAGTCTACTACGACCACAGCCCCACTTTTTACAAAGGACAAGTTCTACAAGATTCCCTCATCCTTCACCGCCAAAATTTCCGCCACAAACAATCCGAAACAAATACCTATTATTTCTATAAACAATAAAAAAATTTAAAAAAAGTGTGGTGAAGTTTATGGAATTTGGAGGGGTGGTGCGTCTAAGTAGGGAAGATGGTGGTTTGGTAGTATGGTGGTGGGTGGTTTGGTTATGGGGCAAATGGTAGATTATTTAAATTGAAAAAATTTGAGTTTTGGGAAATTTTAAAAAATTAAG
>CAYNUM010000415.1:0-3044 GCA_964400025.1 uncultured Croceivirga sp. | reverse complement strand
GGATTTACAGGAGCTCAGAAGTATTCAAGACTTTTATGTGAAAAACGCAGTTTCCGCTACCAGTGGTGTCTCTGAGGTTGCATCCATAGGAGGCTATGTCAAAGAGTATCAAATTGATGTCAATCCTGAGTTATTGCGGCAATATGGTATCTCATTGAAGCAAGTTGTTGATGCGCTGAAAAGCAGTAATCGAGATATTGGGGCCCAAACCATTGAAATCAATCGTGCCGAATACTTTGTACGCGGACTGGGGTATATCAATTCAATTGAAGATATAAAAAGCACAAGTCTTGTTTCTAATGATTATACCCCAATTACCATCGGTGATATTGCAAAGGTTTACATGGGCCCGGCCGAACGTAGAGGAATTTTGGATAAAGGTGGTGCCGAGGTAGTGGGTGGTGTAGTAACTGCACGATATGGGGCGAACCCTATGGAAGTGGTTGAAAACCTCAAGGAAAAACTTGATTTAGTCCAGGCTGGGTTACCTCAAAAGGAGTTAAAAAATGGTAAAGTCTCGCAACTTACCATTGTGCCTTTTTACGATAGGGGTCAATTGATTGGAGAAACATTGAATACCTTGGGTGATGCCCTGTTCTTTGAAATATTGATCGCCATTCTTGTTGTGGTAGTCTTACTTCGAAACTTTAAGATATCCTTTTTGATTTCGGGCATTTTACCCATGGCTGTGCTAACCGTTTTTATTTCAATGAAGTTCTTGAATGTTGATGCCAATATTGTTGCACTATCCGGTATCGCCATTGCCATCGGAACTGTAGTTGATATGGGCATCATACTCACAGAGAATATTGTCCGTCATCAAGAAGAATTTCCGAATTTGGATATTAAGCAAACAATCCGAAACGCCTCTAAAGAGGTCTCAGGTGCCATTGTTACTGCAGGTTTGACGACCATTATAAGTTTCATTCCAGTATTTGCACTGCAAGGACCTGAAGGAAAATTATTTTCGCCTCTGGCCTTTACCAAAACTGTGGCTTTGTTAGCCGCAATTGCAATTACGCTCTTTGCGATTCCCCCTTTGGCATCACTGCTTTTGAAAAAGGATAAGAGTGAATTAAAAGATAAAATTTTGACCTTGGCCTTGATGGTATTTGGTCTGCTTTTGGTTGTTTTCGGTTATCCCATTGGGGTAGCACTACTACTATTTGGTGGACTTTTATTACTCAGGATTTTCGAAAAGATTGATTCCAATCAAGAAAAAATCGCCTCGTTTATTTTGATTTTGACGACCATTTTGGTGCTATTGACCATTTATTGGCGTCCTCTGGGTTATGGAAATAACCTATTTTTCAATGGCCTTTTTATTCTTGCTTTAATTGCTCTAGTGGTGTTGCCATTTCGATTTTTTCTTAAAAAATATGAGCATCTTCTTAGATGGGTTTTGAACAACAAATGGAAAAGTATCTCAGTACCTACAGTATTAGTGCTTATTGGTATAGCGATAATGTACACCACCGAAAAAGAGTTTATGCCCAAATTGGATGAGGGTGATTTTCTTTTGATGCCGACCTCCTTGCCACATTCTGGTGTGGCTGAAAATAACTCGGTATTAAAAAAGCTGGATATGGCCGTTTCCTCGATTCCGGAAATCGAATATGTGGTAGGGAAAGCTGGTAGGGTCGAATCAGCACTTGATCCTGCGCCAATTTCGATGTATGAAAACCTGATTTCCTATAAACCGGAATATGTTTTGGATAGTTTGGGTTTTCCTAAACGTTTTAAAACAGATGATGAGGGTAATTTTTTAACAATGTCAGGAAAGGCAATCTCTGCTGGTCAAAAAGTCAATAGTGATGAACTGATTGAAGACAAAAACGGAACGTATTTTAGGAACTGGCGACCCCATATTCAGAAAACAGCCGATATATGGGATGAAATTGCCAAAATAACAAGATTGCCGGGGGTTACTTCTGCGCCAAAATTGCAACCGATTGAAACACGATTGGTTATGTTACAAACAGGTATGCGTTCTAATCTGGGCATTAAAGTCAAAGGTCAAGATTTGGAAACGGTCGAAGCTTTTGCAATTACTTTGGAAAAGGAATTAAAAACAATCGATGGAGTTCTACCTGAGTCTGTTTTTGCCGATCGTATTGTGGGTAAACCTTATTTGGTCTTGGACATCCAAAGGGATAAATTGGCGAGGTACGGCCTGCGTATCGAAGATGTGCAACAAACCCTAGAAGTTGCTGTTGGGGGCAAGGTTTTATCACAAACTATTGAGGGCAGGGAACGTTATGGAATTCGAGTACGATATCCCCGTGAGTTAAGGGACTCTCCTGAAGATTTAAAAACCATATATGTAAACTTGAAAAATGGTGCTTCAATACCGCTCTCTGAACTGGTTGCCGTTCGTTATGAACGGGGTGCACAGAGTATAAAAAGTGAAGATGGATTTTTGGTTAGTTATGTCATTTTTGATAAATCGCCAGTACTATCTGAGGTCGCTATAGTGGAGAAAGCTCAGAAACTCTTAAAAACCAAAATCAATGAAGGGGTGTTGAGTGTTCCTTCTCAAGTGACCTATGAATTTAGCGGAACTTTCGAAAACCATCTTAGGTCCCAAAAAACAATGGGTTTTGTGATACCCGTTGCGCTTTTGGTTATTCTAATGCTGTTATACCTACAATTTCGCTCAGTAAGCATTTCCCTAATGATTTTTTCTGGTGTTGCGGTAGCTTTCGCAGGAGGTTTTATTTTGATTTGGCTTTATGGACAACCGTGGTTTATGAATTTTGAGTTGGGCCATCGCAATCTTCGTGATGTTTTCAATATGCAAAATATAAATCTTAGTGTTGCTGTTTGGGTTGGATTTATCGCCTTATTCGGTATTGCGACCGACGACGGTGTAGTTATGGGAACATACTTGAAGCAATCATTTGAAAACAAGGAAACCGATAGTGTAAAGGATATTAAAGAGGCCGTAATTCAAGCGGGAAAAAAGCGTATTAGACCATGTTTAATGACAACCGCAACAACAATACTGGCACTTTTGCCGATTTTGACCTCAACCGGTAAAGGAA
>CAYNUM010000414.1:0-3066 GCA_964400025.1 uncultured Croceivirga sp. | reverse complement strand
ATTTTAACCTCGAATCATTGGTCATATTCTATCACAAAAAATAATTCACTGTTTCCGCCATCTAGATCATTCCATTGCCCCGCAATATTTCGCTGTGTAGTCTCCAACACTATGGTTAGGACATCTTGATTTGAAAAATTGTCAGGTTCGTCGCCCCAATTATTATATAAACCATCAACCGGCATACCGTCTAGTCCCCCAGACCAAAATTGATTGCCTTCTCCGTTATTATTGCCGTCCCAAACCCATATTCCTTCAGTATTTATATCATTTGCTCCGAGCCAAATCGCACTACTTCCAAATTCGTGAAGAGTATCTTCAAAAGAAATATCTGCGTTAAAACTAAGTTCTGAGAAAACTTGGCTCTGCTCGTTTTCACTGTTAATCTCAGTCAAGTATCCTCCAAGATTTCTGGAAAAAGTAGCTGCCTCTACCCAGTTTTTATTCTCCGTAACAACTTCATAAAAATGATTTTCGAATGTAAATGAATAATACCTTTTGATTTCAATATTGTATTGAGTTGTAGTACCGTCTTCTGCAGTCACTGTATAGCTTACACCGCCAGAAAAGTCCTGCGCGGTGTTTGAAGCTGGATTTATTGAAGCCCCAGAGGAAACAACTATTGTTGGTGTTAAGGAGCTCAAGTCCTTTCTGTTTGAAACGGTTAATGTTATTGTTCTTGATGATTGATTAATGGCGGATGTAACATCTGGAATAGAAAAACCAGTGATTAATTTCTCACTATTTAAATTAGGTTCTGAACTGTCATTGGAGTCACAACCAATCAAAAAACCGACAAGAATTATCAAGAAAATGTATTTCATAACATAACTTTTTCTGAAAATTTACTCATTTTAAAATTAGTTTCTGTGTTCTTAAATGGTTTTAACGCCTAATCCCTATTGAGGTTAGATTCAGAGTTGTATCAATTTTCGAAAATTGGCTTCAAATAGTATCTTTGCTCCCCTTATTATGGTAGGTTATGACCAATAAAGTTGCCTTTTATACGCTTGGCTGCAAGCTAAATTTTTCAGAGACTTCGACCATAGCGCGGGACTTTGAAAATGAAGGTTTCTCACGTGTCGATTTTACAGAACGGGCAGATATCTATGTTATCAATACCTGTTCGGTTACTGAAAATGCGGATAAGCGTTTTAAGACCATTGTGAAACAGGCACAAAAAGTGAATCCTGATGCTTTTTTGATTGCCATTGGTTGTTATGCACAATTAAAGCCTGAAGAGCTGGCCGAAGTTCATGGGGTTGACCTTGTTTTAGGTGCAACAGAAAAATTCAAAATCACCGATTACCTTAATGACCTATCAAAAAATGAAAAGGGAGAGGTGCATTCCTGTGAAATTGATCAAGCTGATTTTTATGTAGGTAGTTATGCGATAGGAGACCGAACCCGTGCTTTTTTAAAGGTACAAGATGGCTGTGATTACAAGTGTACCTATTGCACAATTCCCTTGGCACGAGGTATTTCACGAAGTGACTCTCTGGAAAATGTATTGAGAAATGCTCGAGAGATTTCAGCGCAAGGTATTAAAGAGATTGTGCTGACAGGGGTCAATATCGGAGATTATGGAAAAGGGGAATTCGGCAACAAAAAACACGAACACACTTTTTTTGAATTGGTCCAAGCCTTGGATAAAGTGGAGGGTATTCATCGGTTGCGAATATCTTCAATCGAACCCAATTTATTGAAGAATGAGACTATTGATTTTGTGGCTAACAGCACTTCTTTTGTTCCTCATTTTCATATTCCTCTGCAAAGCGGCAGTGATAAACTTTTAAAATTGATGCGTCGCCGATACCTTTCCAATCTTTATGTTGACAGGGTCAATCGTATTAAAGAGACCATGCCTCATGCTTGTATTGGGGTTGATGTTATTGTTGGTTTTCCAGGTGAATCCGATGACGATTTTTTGGACACCTATAATTTCTTGAATGAATTGGATATTTCTTATCTACATGTTTTTACCTATTCAGAAAGAGATAACACTGTGGCTGCTGAAATGCCTGAGGTCGTTCCAAAACATATTCGGTCTAGGCGGAGTAAAATGTTACGTGGTCTATCAGCAAAAAAACGAAGGGCCTTTTATGAAAGCCAATTGGGCACACAACGAACCGTTCTTTTTGAAGGCGAGAACAAGGCTGGATACATCCACGGGTTCACCGAGAACTATGTAAAGGTGAAGACCTCATGGAACCCTGGGTTGGTAAATACGCTGCATGAGGTTGAATTGACCAAAATTGATGAAGACGGATTGGTGCGATTTGAGTTTGTGAAATCTGAGGTCTTGGCATAAAAAAACCTCTCACAAAGGAGAGGTTTTAATTTCTTCTGAGCAGCAATTAGATTCTGATACCCACGGGTAGCATTTCTTTGTACTGTCTATTTTTCCTTAAAAACCCAGCAATGTGGGGACTTGTAGGGACCACGCGCACATTCTCCTCTTGAAGATGGTGTAAAACGGCTTTGATGAAATCTTCTTTAAAACCGTCTTCCGTTATTTCTTCAGGGATTACCAGTTTGGTCAAAAATACTTTTCGTTCTTGCGAAGAGTACTCAATTTTTGCCAAATGTCCGTTGACTTTAGTCTCAAACTGGCGGAGGAAGCTGTTGTCCTTAATTTCCATTTCTCTCATATAGTTTAGGTTTGCAAAAGAACGGATTACGATGCAGTGCTACGTAATGCCATGTTCTATTTGATGACAAATTTTGTCTATGTTATATGTGTAGTTAAACATTAAAGGGATGCAAAGATAGTTAAAAAATCCCTAATTTCCTAGTAAAATCAAGGCCTTAGAACGTTGAATACAGCAAAGACACCGATTTATTTAATGCCTGGAATGGCGGCAAGTCCTTCAATTTTTGATGGGTTGAATTTTCAGGATTCAAGATTTGAATTGCACAAATTAGAATGGTTTGTTCCTGAGAAAGGAATGCCATTTTCGCAATATGCCCAAAAAATGTGTGGTGAAATCCACCATACAAGACCAGTGTTGCTCGGAGTATCTTTTGGGGGTATGCTAGTGCAAGAAATGGCAAAATATATTGAAT
>CAYNUM010000413.1:0-3069 GCA_964400025.1 uncultured Croceivirga sp. | reverse complement strand
TGATAGATTTCTGTCAGCTCTTTTGGTTTTATGTGAGGTGGAATTATTTCATGGTAGGCCTCATAAAAACGCTTTGAAAAGCCTCCGAAAAGCTTTGTCATGGCCAAATCGACTTCGTTATGACCATAATATACCGCCGGGTCTATGAGATACGCATTTCCACTGATATCAATAAGATAATTACCACTCCAAAGATCTCCGTGCAATAATGAAGGAGATATGTCGCCAAATAGTTCATTACAGCGTTGTAAAAGGCGTTCAGGAGATTTGGTTTCTGAGGAATTCAACAACTTTTGCTCAATGGCGAGTTCGATTTGAGGCTGTAGTCGTTGTAGGACATAAAAAGAAGCCCAATTAGAATGTTGACGATTACTTTGGGGTAGTTTGCCTATTAAGTTATCCTCCTCAAAACCAAAACGATTGCTTTTTGAAGATTGATGCATTAGTGCCAATTGCCTCCCAAAGGTCTCCATGTCCTCAGGTTCTGGGGATTTCGTTTCAATAAAATCCAAAATAAGACATGAGGTGTCATCGATTGTGTACGTTCCGATAATCTTAGGTATGTTGATGCTTTTTGAAGCCTCAAGTACTGAAAGTCCTACTACTTCTTTTTCAAAAAGTTCCTTGGCATGCTCGAATTGACCTGATTTAACGAAATAGGTTCGTGTTTCGGTCACCACTTTTTGAGCTACGGCAATATCTCCACCGGATAGGTTTTGAACGGAAATTATGTTCCGTCGAAGAATTTGCTCGAGTTGTTGTTTGTTCAAAGGATCAAAGCGCTTTTCGGTACGTTCTTCTACGTTTGTGGGTTACCGGGTTAAAGTGCTTCCACATTTGACGAATGGCTGTGTTTTCTTCCAATTCAGGTGTTCGTATGCAATTTTCGACACCACGTGCTTTAAAAGTGTGGTAAAACTCATTGAAAATGACCGCAGTAACCCCTTTGTTCTGATAATCTGGGTGAATACCTATCAAATAAAAAATAACATCTTTACTTTTCTTTTTCGCTTTGAGAAGGTGAAATACCCCAAAGGGGAATAATTTGCCCCCTGCCTTTTGTAAGGCTTCTGAAAATGATGGCATTACAATAGCAAAGGCTATGATATTGTCCTCTTTATCAACGACAAACTTTATAAATTCAGGATTAATAAACCGAATATATTTTTCCTTGAAATAGGCTTTCTGTACATCAGTGATTTTGACAAAAGAAGAGAGTTTCGCGTAGCTTTCATTGAATAGGTCGAACATTTTGTCGGCCCAAGGCATTATCTCACTACTTTTTTTGAAGTTCATTGGTTTGACCCCATATCTTCTCTTAATCAGCTCATTCGCTTTGGTAAATAGTTTCGGGTCAGCTGCAGAAAACTTGAATTTGTTCTCCAAATATTCTTTTTCCTTTACAAAACCGTGAGCCTCAAAATGATTTTGATAATAGGGGTGGTTGTACCAAGTAATCATAGTGCCGATATGGTCGAATCCATCAATCAAAACCCCTACTTTATCAAGATTTGAAAACCCTACAGGCCCTTCCATATACTCCAATTCATGCGCTTTCCCGATTTCCTCAACCTTGTTGAGCAATGCTTTGGATACTTCTAAATCGTCCACAAAGTCGAACCAACCAAAACGCATCTTTTTTAGTTTTTGTTCGTTGACTTCAATGTGATTGACTATTGCCGCCACACGGCCAATAATCGTATCATTCCTGTATGCCAAAAAGAAACGTGCTTCTGCCGATTGAAAGGCAGGATTCTTGTCTTTGTTGAACGTTTCCAGTTCATCATTTATAATGGGAGGTACCCAATACGGGTTGTTTTTATAAAGGGTAAATGGGAAGGTAACGAACTTCCTTAGGTCTTTTCTGGTCTTGGCTTCTTGTAAAGAAATCATCATGCAGGTTTATCGGCACAATGATAAGAATATTCTAAGGGGCTAAAAAATGAAGGGGGATGACTTAGAATACAAAGTCGCGATCTTTTTTCTTTTTCTTATCCTTTTTCTTTTTGGGCTTCTTTCTATTACCTTTCTTTTTCATTGCTCCCCGCTTAATCTTTCCTTCAGGATTCTGTTCGTCTATTGGTATCAATTTATCCTTGTGAAAATCCAATCGATATGAAATTCCTGTTCGGCCAAAAGCTCGAAAGGGTGTGTTTTTTATACTGGCCCCGAGACTGAAATCGGCTTGAAAGTTCGGACTGAACAAATGGGCGATACCGCCTCGAAACAATAAGTCAGAGAAACGATCGCTTTGAATACCTTGATGTTCCAAGAAAATGCTCCATTTTGGGTTTCTAAAGGCCCTTGTATACGAAATAGCGTAACTCCATTCGGGAAAATCGGTTGTAATTCTATCATAGGCCACATTGGTAATCAAAACCGATTTAGGGGTCAGTTTACTTTGGGTCGCCAGCATAGCACGGTATGAAATGGTTCCGTCCTCGGGATAAAATGGATTCTCACCCAAATTGAAGGTGGCCCCCCCGTAAATTGAAATTGCCGATGGAATTAAGTTTTTTAGTTGAAATACATTGTTCGCCCTCCAACTATGAATATTGGGTTTATTGGCCTCCGGATTTTTGTATTTGTCGTAGATGAGATATTTTAAACCAATACGGTTTCTTGAAAAGTCGGTCCTTGTCTCTTCCGTTCCGAAATTATCAAACGCAATGTTTTCACTGATATAAGTACCCTCATACTTGATTTCTAATTGCTCAAAAAGAAATCCGTAACGAAGGGCAAGTTCACCTCCAAAAATGGCTGAAGAGGTATTTAAAAGGTTATGATCGCGCATTTCATATAGAAAGCCGGTTTCAACTTGCACCACGTTCGTACCTACGGAATATGCACTTACGCCAATCCCAGGGCGATTCGAATTAATGACATCGGTGTATTGCCCTAATGCAAAAAAGGGGAGTAGAAAAAGTAGTAAAAGACATCTAGAGTAGACCATAGCAGCACTTTAATACTATTTTATGAAACGAATATTCAATTTAATAGACTAGTTGGGTAAATTTGAATCAATAGCAATACACTATGGTTGTACTACAAACGATTTTATTTCTGATA
>CAYNUM010000412.1:0-3074 GCA_964400025.1 uncultured Croceivirga sp. | reverse complement strand
TACGCCACGCATATTTGTAGGTCCGACAACGGTTTGGCCAATTGAAATGGTATTATTTCCTAGAGCGTTCCAAACCACAGGGGTTGGTTGAGAATCTAGGTACATGGGTTCTAACGGACCGTTGGAAGATCGGGTTCCAAAAATTTGAAATTCTCCGGCTTGATTAATTACAACTCGTAGAACAGGAGTGCCATTGTCTCCGGCTACTGTCCATATATCTGGATTTCCTCCTTCGCCGTATGTCGTGCCATCGACAAATCGTGCAAAGTTGCCAGCTGCACCCAGTTGGAATTGTACTTCTCCAGCAACATCGTTTCCATTAATTGCTAGGTTGAAGGAATTGTCTATGCTAAAGACATCCATGACAAGGTAGTTGTCAACACTGACCAATGCACTGTTGTGCGAGTTACCATTAGCAATATTGAAACCTAAGGTGTCGCATTCATCTTCGTCATAGATACCGTCATTATCATCATCTAAATCCGTAATATCCCGTAAACCGTCATCATCAGAATCGTTATGTACGGTAATTAATGCGGTAGGGTTATCAGGCGTGGTATTCGTATCGGTTTGATCTTGGGTATGCGTTATGGTATTGACCAAACTAAGTAAGGGTAAGATATCAATCTCATCGGCTCTGACCTCCAACTCCAACTCAGCAACCTCACCACCATTTAAAGTCCCGATATTCCATGTATTGCCGCTCCAAGTCCCGTGAATGGTAAATGCACTTTCAAGAGTCAATCCCGTCGGTATATTATCAGTGACAACAAGGTTGGTCAATGGACCCACACCGTTATTTCTTATCCTGATGGTAAAAGTGGCCAATTCGCCCTCCATAATTTCATCGTTGTCCACAGTTTTGTCGACAACAATATCAGGGTCACAATACAGTGCTTCAATAACATTACTATCGTAGGTACATGGTCCTTTCGTACCCCTAACGTAATAATCACCTGCAACTGTAGGTGCATAATTTGCACCATTGGCACCAGGAATTAATTGACCGTCGCGATACCATTGATAGGCGTCAAAACTTTCAGTCGCCTCAAAAATTTCGGAACCAACAAAACAACCAGTTCCACCTCGAATCTCTAGGATTACCTCAGGTACAGTATCAAAACCTGAGAAATAACCGGCAACTCCACGGGCACCGTTAAACCCAAAGAAACCTACGGCCATAGGACCTGAAGAATTCACGCTCACATTACCGTTAAGGTTAGGAACATAAAATGTCTTCCAATCTGCTGATCCAGCTACAGGATTGGAAGGAGGTAACGTAACAGGTCCGTTACCATCTGTTATTGTAATATTGGCATCCGGGGTGTTGACCGCTGCGATAATTGTCATGCCTCCTGTAACATTAAGACCTGCCATATCTCGAATGTTCGGAATATTATCCATTACATCGGGCAACAAACAATTCACTGGTGCTACAAAGTTCAACCCCTGAGTATATACCTGACTTGCCCCAGCCATACATTGATAGGCGTAAACATTTTTTGAGGTCTGCACAAACATATTAGCTCCAACCGTGTTGGCAGAAAAGTAACTGCTAGGCACCTCAAAGAAATCACCCTCATTTAAAGTGGCTAATGGCGCAGGACTGCCATTTACAAAAACTTGGGTGTTATCTTCGGTTGCAATAACCAGAGGAAATTCGGTCCACCCATTGGTGTTTCCGTTTCCTCTAACGAATACATAGTCTTTGCCCAATTTATTTTCAGGTACTGGTTGATCAATACCTGCATCTCGGTTACTTGCACCCGCCTGTCTACCGAAATTGATAGAACCGTTACTAATGACGATATCTTTGTCAGATACGATTGAGGTACCAATAAAGCCACTGATATGCGAAGGAAAGTTTCTTGTACCGACGTAGTTCTCAAAAACAAATGACTCGTTGGCATCTAACGTAATGGTATAGGTGTTATCGGTAATTGCATCTGCATTGTTTCCTTGTCTAAAGGTCATATCGGGGTCATAACCAAAAACGTTGATGGTGGTGTCTTCGGTTGCCATAATCCCTAAGGTATTCGATTTGGACACGTGAGCCCCTAAATTGGGCACACCACCCCACTTAAAGCTGGTCCCCATGGCCTGCCTACCCTTTGCTGTCAAGGAGGCGGCTTGGGCACTTGAGTTACCACGATAATTGACATAGAAACGATTGCCACTGGGAGATTCAAAACGCAATCCGCTGTTGGTAAGTACAACACCAGTATTGGCATTATTGACCAGCGTAATATTATTGTCACCATCTGCCAATGTCCAAACTGCAGGAGTTGTATTTGAAATGTTAAACGATTGATAGATTGTCGGGTCAGTCCCTCGGTAAACATTGACCGTAAATGTAGTGGGTTCAGGAGTAGAGAGGTAAATGGCCTGATCCCTGATACCAGCATTATTTTGACCTTGCTTTAACGGTGGCAAATAGTGCAGGTCACTCAACTGTGCTTGTGCAAACTGCCCAATTAGTAGAAGGAAAAAGAAACAAAAAATGAATCTGAAATTGCGAATTTTTCGTAACGAGTAGGTGTACATATTTCTGGGGAATATTAGTCCTTAGTACGAAAAAAGCACCTTTAAGCGGCATACGCAGATATTTGTTGCCAACCTCTTTGATTAAGTTGCTAACTATGCCATATGCGTTGTGGGCAATTATTAGTGTTAATGCCGCGTAATAAAAGGATTACAAGCATTTTGTATCTTTAAGCTTCGAACTTGAAATACCATGTCTGAAGAAAAGTTGATGTCAAAAAAGAAACCTGCCTACCCCATTAATGAAAATATGGATGGGTACTTGGACAGGTACAACAGAAAGATAGAAATACCGATTTTTTATGAAGACTTGTTGCGGTTTTCTGGTTCGATTGCAGTGGAAGATGCCAATGGAAAGGACACCTTATGGGTAAGGGTGTATTACAATGAATTTGATAGGGCAGAGATTGATGGAAGTCTAAAAAAAGTCTACTCGATATTACACTCAGATGGTAGTCATCGTATATTGGAATTTTTGCACATTGATGCTGTCGATTATTGCACTTTCGGAAACTCAAAACCCTTTCGGATTA
>CAYNUM010000411.1:0-3096 GCA_964400025.1 uncultured Croceivirga sp. | reverse complement strand
GAAATTCCGAAGTGAACTGTTCAACTTGTTTTCTAAGTTGAACAGATTGCCTCATTGTGTTTGCAATTTATGAATCAGGAAACCCAAAAAACCGAACTTAAAAAACCCTGCATCAATTGTGGGGCAGAATTGCGCTACCTACCGGGAACGAAAAACATCACTTGTGACTACTGTGGGCACCAAGAAACCATTGAAATTGATGAGACCGGTTTTAGGGAATTAAAACTTTATCCCTACCTCAAGCAGATGGGGTCACTGCGACACAGTGAAAAGGTTTCAATGTTGACCTGTACAAATTGTGGTGCCGTACAACACATCGAAGAAACCTATAAATCATTGCATTGTGTGTATTGCAGTACACCTTTGGTCCTAGAAGATGCCTATAAAGAAGATTGGATTTTACCTGGTGCGGTTTTGCCCTTTCAAATCGACAAAAAAAAGTCATATCAAATCTTTCAGCGTTGGGTGCAACGTCTCTGGTTTGCCCCGAACAACTTGAAAAAGGCGGCACTGGACCCCCAGTTTACCAAGGGTCTGTATTTGCCCTATTGGACCTTTGATGCTCAATTGCAAGGCACTTACACTGGGCAAAGAGGAGAATATTATTACGTTACTAAACGTGTTCGTAACTCTAACGGAAAAATGGTCAATCAACGGGTACGAAAAACCCGATGGTACCCAGCTTCGGGCCGCATTTCAGGCTTTATTGATGATACCCTGGTGAAAGCTTCGAATCAACGCAAGGGTAAAGTACCCGTAAAAGTCGCCCATTGGAATTTAAAACTATTGCAACCGTTCAACTCGAGTTTCTTAAGGGGTTTTGTTACTGAAAAATATACCATTCCCTTAAAACAAGGGCATCTCATTGCGAAAGACAAAGCTGATCGTATAGCAGAGCGATGGTGCAGACAAGATATTGGTGGTGACACTCAACGGGTGAATCAAATGAATATTAATCTTTCTGAAGAAACCTTCAAACATATCTTGTTGCCGGTCTATATAAGCGCCTATCGCTACAACGGAAAAGAATATAATTTCTTTATCAATGGCGAAAACGGGGTCATTTCTGGAAGTAGGCCCTATAGCTTTTGGAAAATCTTTTTCACGGTACTGCTGGTAGTTCTTATCATCGGGACGATTATAGTTTTTAACAAACAATAGGTTTCTCTTTATCATACTAAGGAATCTGTCAGAGGCAGCTCTCGAAATATTTCAACACCCTGCCATGCGATTAGCATTTTAAATCTTGAATTGTCAACGGCTTCTTCGTTTCACTCAGAATGACATAAAACTGCTATCTCAAAGGATTAATTCCTACTTTTAGCGAAATACCTTCAAAATGAAAAAAGTACTACTCCTACTGATTTTAATCTCTTTTTTCGCTAATGCCCAAGAGACCCAAATTGAAAAGGATAAAAAAGCGATAAAAGCCGTAATGAAGTCACAAAAAAATGCCTGGAACAATTACGATATTGACACCTTTATGGAAAGCTATTGGAAATCCAATGATTTGGCGTTTTATGGTAGTGCGGGAGTTATCAAAGGCTGGCAAGCCACCTTAGAACGCTACAAAAAAGCATATCCATCAGAAGCGCATTTTGGAACGCTCGATTTCGTTTTCAATGAAATCGCACCTATTAGCGAAGGTTCCTATTATGTAATGGGTGAATACCATCTGACACGACCGGTCGGCGATGCCAATGGCATTTTTATGTTGGTTTTGAAGAAGATTGATGGCGAATGGAAGATTATCGCTGATACCTCAGCAAGTACAGATTGAATATTTGCCTCAATGGATTATAACACCTTAATGTTCATTCATTTGTTCACGGTAGTACCGTGCATATTATTGGGTGCATATGGGTTATTGGGTAGGAAAGGTACTCCTCTACATAAAAGCTTGGGCAAGATTTATATGGTACTAATGCTATTCACTGCCATAATTACCTTGTTTATGCCAGCAGATGTTGGGGGTCGATTTTTAAACCACTTCGGATGGATTCATTTGTTCAGTTTTCTCACCATTTGGACCGTACCCACTGCATATACCGCAATTCGAAAAGGAAATGTTCGTGCTCATCAACGCAAAATGGTTTTGCTCTACATTGGCGCCATTGGTATCGCCGGAGGCTTTACCCTAGCCCCTGGGCGTTATCTACACGAATTGTTTTTTGGCTAATTAAAAAATAGGCAAACCGGCGCGCCCATTTCAAAATGACCGGTAAATTCTAAACCTCCGGTCACAACATCCCTTTTGAAAATGGTAATGTTATTGCTCCTTTGATTGGCTACCAAAACAAAGTTGCCATCAGGTGATATCGTGAAATTTCTTGGCCAATCCCCTTCCACAGATTCGCGGCCGATAGCCGTAATTTCTCCTGAATTGGCATTTACCGAAAAAACGACCAAAGTATTTTCGCCACGATTGGAACCATACAAAAACTTACCATCAGCAGATAAATGAATATCGGCACAAAAACTTTCTCCCTCAAAATCTGAAGCCAATGTAGAAGTGGTTTGAATTGCAGTATAACCTCCATCACTACCGCGTTTAAAAACGGTAATGGTAGAATTCAATTCATTAATCACATACATAAAAGACCTATCGGTATTAAAAGTGAAATGTCGTGGCCCTGCACCCTTGGGCAATGCAAGAATGGGTTGTTCAGCAGGCAACCAACCATAAGGTTGTTTTGAGTATCGTTTGACTTCATCCAAACCCAAATCGGAAACAAATAATCCATCTTGGTTGAAATGGGCCTTATGGGCGTGGGCGACTCTAGTGGTATCGCCCGTATTATGATTCAGAAGTTGTCTATCGCCGAGCCCCCCTGTCTCATTTATATCAAATACCGCAACATTGCCCCCCGTGTAATTGGAAACGGCCAATTGCCCTTCCGCAGACAAGGTCACATGGCAAGGATGCGCCCCACCGGACCCTTTGCTATTGATTTCATCGAACTGGCCCTCTTTTATCGAAAATGCCGTAACCCCACCGCCAAGAGAATCAAAATCTGCAGTTTCCTGAACGGCGTACAAGTAGCCTCTATCGTCAGAAAGTGCTAAAAAAGAAGGGTTGGGTAGTTTGGCCTTTAA
>CAYNUM010000410.1:0-3096 GCA_964400025.1 uncultured Croceivirga sp. | reverse complement strand
CATTGTTCCCACTGCTAAGGGAGTGGAAGTAGATTTTGTCTCCCGGGTATTTGACGCCAATGCTACCATGCCAGAAGACCCCGTAACTGGCTCCGCACATTGTACTTTGACACCATATTGGGCTGATAAGCTCAACAAGAAAGTCCTGAATGCAAGACAATTATCTGATAGGCAAGGTGATTTGATATGTACCTTGGATGGGGAAAGGGTATGCCTCGCTGGAAAGGCTGTTCTTTATTCAAAGGGCACAATATTTCTTCCCGGTTGAAGGGGTCCGGATTCTTATGATTTAGTTCATGGATAATCCCTTGCTTCTTGATTTACGATTCCCTGGAGACCTGTAAATCCTGACAAAGTTTTCCGAAAGAAAAAAATCTGTTACCAATTATGCTCAAGGACCTTGGAAACAAGTCGTAGCAATAGTAAGCAACTATTTTGACATATCTTACGTCTAGTCTTATAGCGACTAAATCTGTCAAATGAAAAAGATTAAAATCACCAAAATATCCATTATAGTAGGTTGCTCACTCTTAATTCTTATGGCCCTATTTCACGGCAGTGGTATTACCTACATAACCAATCTGATTCAACAATCCAATGTTGAACACTTCATTAAAGAAATTTTTCCAGTATTATTTACACATCCATCCATTCAACTTTTAGGGCTTGCAGCGTTGGGAACATTGACACTTTTTATGAAATATGAAGCCAAGAAAATACAATTCTTCATTGCTATTATGGTATTGATAGACTCCGTTTCCGCTTTCTATCTTGGTGCTATGATTCCGGGATTTCTACTCATCTTCGCTTCTTTTACTTTTGTTTTAGGCGGAATTAAGAATAAAGCAGAGGCCTGTTAATACCGGCCATAGTTCCTTAGTCCATTTTTTCTACCTTCCCGGCTATTATATATTAATAAGTAGATTCGTAAAAGGTGAGAACTGTACCATATAATACCGTAAATAGCTGATTGCAAAACAGTTGTTCTACATCCTTGCCAAAAAAAATCAAATGAAAATCAAAATCCTCGATTCAAAATTGGTTCTAAAATTTATCGTTCCAACCATGTTGTTCGTCTTGGTAATTTCATGTAACCCAAAAAATAATTTGAGTTCCTTCAATTATGGCACACAGCATGATTCCGCGAGATACCATTATCTAAGGGGCTTTCATGAAATATTGGATAATGGTAGATGGACCGAGTCTGAAAAATCCTTTAGAAAAGCGGTTGAATTGGACCCTGGTTATACCCTAGGCAAAAGTTTGGTCGGCCGCATAACCAGAAATCTAGAAGAGCGAAAAAGAATACAACAAGAACTCTTAGCTGAGCATTTTGAAAACGGCGATGAAAAATTGCTTCTAGACGTGTACCTTTTGAGCATTGAAGCTTACAATTCTCGGGAAGAGGGAATTACATTGACGCCTGAATTCCGGTCAAAAAGAAAGCGTATCGCTGAATCCAACTTCCGGGAATTCGTTCGCAAATACCCAAATGACGATTACGTTAAAGCCGAATATATTGAATGGTTACATTTGATTCATGGCCCTGAGACAGCCTTGGATTCATTACAATACCTTGCTACCGAAAGACAGAAGAAATTGGGTTTTTACATCAGCTTTGCCGCAAGTTTGGAGTTGGAGCTAGGTCGTATCGATAACGCTATTCGTCTTTCAGAGGACTTGAAAGATTTAATGAAAGACTCAACTTACACAGCCTATACAAAACTTAAGGCAGAAATTTTTATGGCACAAGATAGTTTACAAAAAGCCAAAGACTATATTGATGAGGTGGTGCGAATTGACCCAAATCATCTTATTGCCGTTTCTATTCAATCTGAAATTCACAAAAGGTTGAAAAGCGAATAGCCTCGGGTATATGTAAAATGGCATTGACCATTTAGCAAATAACACTTCTTTTCGCGATTGTCATTTTCTTTTGACCCAAGATTTCACTAGCTTACATACGTGATAACCAACACCCATCCACTTATGAGAACCACACTCTTTACTTTTCTGCTAAGCATTCTATTACTACCCTTTCAGACTTCTGCACAACAACTTTCAAAAAAGCAACTCGATCAATTGAAATTTCGACATATTGGTCCTGTTGGCAACCGCATAATTTCCGTTACCGGAATTGCTGAAGATCCCATGACGTATTATGTCGGAGCCGCTTCAGGCGGTATTTGGAAAACCATCGATGGTGGCCTTAACTGGAAACCCGTTTTCGACAAACAGCGCGTACATTCGATAGGCGCATTGGCTTTGGCACCTAGTGAACCAGAAGTAATCTACGCCGGAACCGGCGAGTCTTTCATTCGTTCAAATGTTTCCATAGGAAACGGAGTTTGGCGCTCGACGGACGGAGGGGCCAACTGGACGCATCTGGGACTCGAAAAAACAGGACGTATCAGCAGAATTGTCGTTCATCCTACCAATCCGGAGGTGGCCTATGTAGCGGCCTTAGGGCATGGCTACACCCCACAACAAGAACGAGGTATTTATAAAACTTCTGATGGTGGAAAGACCTGGAAACAAGTGTTGCACGTTGATAAGAACACCGGGGCCTCCGATTTGGTTATGGACCCCTTTAATCCGCGTATTCTCTTCGCTGGAATGTGGTCTTTGGAAATTCGCCCTTGGACCCGAACCAGTGGTGGGCCTGGAGGAGGAATCTACCGTTCTCTTGACGGTGGTGAAACCTGGGAAAAATTAAAAAGCAAAGGCCTACCAAAGGGTGAGGTAGGTAAAATTGCATTGACCATGACGCCAGCCCAACAAGGCCGATTATATACCTTGATTGAAACTGGTGATGGAATTCCGCTAAATGGTGAACCGACCAATACTGGAGAACTTTGGCGCTCAGAAGACCGGGGAAATACTTTTGCACTCATCAACTCCGATAGAGATTTGACAGGCCGCGGGGCTTACTACACAAGATGTACGGCCTCACCTGACAATCCGAATGAAATCTACTTCTTTTCGGCAGCTTATGCGACCAGTATTGATGGTGGAAAAACGGCCACATTGGCAAAACCGGGTACGGCACCCAACTGGGATCATCACGAGATGTGGGTAGATCCCACCAACGGCAAC
>CAYNUM010000409.1:0-3102 GCA_964400025.1 uncultured Croceivirga sp. | reverse complement strand
CCTATTTGAATGATCAAACAGGGAAGCTGGAAGAAGCCAACAGTTTTAGCCTCGATTGGCCAAGTCCCAACCCTTTGCAGTTTTTTTTACAAGATGCCAATGATGATGGCCTGGTAGACCTCTTTATGGCTGAGCAAGGTGGGTTTTTCATCGCCTACAATGAGGGGGGTGCCATAGGCGAGCGACTCTTCCCATTTGGGTTTATCAATGCCAACTTTACCGACTTTGACCAAGATGGCTTGTTGGATATAATCGTTACGAATGGCCTCTTGCTAAAAGGCGAGTTGGAGCCACGCGATGGGGGCTTGGAGATACTGGAATTTTTTAAGGGGATTGACACCTTGGAATTTGCAGCTTTTAGGCACAGCTTCGTAGGTGCCGACCTTAATGGCGATACGTTCCCAGAAGCATTGCGTATTTCAGACTCTTTTTTCGACGCTGTTTTTTTAAATGACGGAGGAACCGCTTTTACAATTACCGAAAATAACCTCCCCAATTTGCTGGCAGAAGTGGCGGTGTCTGGTCATAATTGCTATTTTGAAGACTTTGACCAAGATGGTGACCTTGACCTGTTGGTAAATGGGAATAAGAAGGATGAGGGGTCGCCTGTTGTTAGGCACCTCACCAATGATGGTAGCGGATTATTTACCGATGTAGCACTGCCCGCTGGTTTGCAGCAGGTTTTTTTGGATGCCGATCGCGTCATACTGAGCATTGTAGATTTCAACAATGACGGATTCGAGGATTGTTTGGCCAAAGTCATCACAGGAGAAGAGGTTGTTTTTTATCAATTGCTGAATACATCCACAGCTTTTGAAGTGTTAGGAACTGAAGCTTATGCGTTGGAATCGGGGGGGCTCTTGGTCAGCAACTTTACGGATGCAGAAACGCCCCAATACCTACATGCTGGTGCCAATCCCATCGGCTTTGTTACCAATATTTTGGAAAACCAAGTGGCATTGGCCTACGACACCGTACTCGCTTTTAGTGCCCTAGCTGGTAGTTTGCCTGTTGCGAGTGACTTCAACCAAGATGGGTTTTTGGATGTAGCCCTTTCTTATACGCCATCCTCAGGGACAGTACAGAACAGTTTGCTGCTAGGAGATGGAGCTGGCAACTTCACCAAAGAGACTGCATTTTCGTCCGAAACAGTTGGGCAGTTTGTAAGTGGTGATTTTACGGGAGATGGGTTGCTAGACCTTACATGGGTGAGCAACGAAAAAAACATACCTACCACCATGTTTTTTCCGAACGCAGCAGCGGCAAATGCGGCACCGAGCCTGCCTACTGGTTTAGCTGCCGAAATCAATGAAAACACCGTTTCCATTTCGTGGGCCGATGCCACGGACGACAGCACACGCCCCAATGAACTCCGCTACAATTACCGGTTGTACACCGATACGGATACCCTTTATTCTGGCATGGTGCCACGAGCAATGGCCACCTACCAAGACTCCCTTGTGTTTGAGTTGGATCAAGGAGATTATTTCGTGCAGCTGCAAGCCATTGATAATTCAGGAAATGATTCAGGTTTTACCAACCCCTTGGCTTTTTCGGTAGGGACGGAATTGACCACGAACCGTTTTTCACGCATCCAGATTGACAATTTGGGGAGTGCTAATGGAATGGCGATTGGGGACTATGATGCGGATGGTGATTTGGATATTGTGACCTATGATGATGAACTGGTCATTTTCAGGAATGACGGACAAGCATATACCCGTGTTTCGCTCAATCTGGACTTTGAGTTGATCAGGCCTACCTTTGGCTGGGGCGACTTTGACAATGACAATGACTTGGATTTGCTCATCGCATCACAAACAAAATCGACCTTGTTGGAAAACCTTGGGAGCGGCGTTTTTCAGGAGCTTCCCTTTTTCGTTACGAACCCACTACCTGGTTTTCAATTATTTTCAGGAGACCCATTTTTTGTGGTACCACGATGGGTGGATTTGAATGGCGACCTGTTCATGGACCTACATATGCAAAACCTTGGTGGACTTGATATCCAGCAGTTTTTCTATGTGAACAAAGGCAATGGCCAGTTTGAGTCCTCATCACTCGACATAACCCTTGACAACTTGGTGGATGTAGAATTTGCCGATTTTGATAACGACGGGTGGACAGACCGCTACCTCAGATACTATAATCGGGATGCAGAAGCCGTTGCCGATAGCCTTGGATTTATCTTATACGGGGATGCCACCTTTGGCTATGAAAGAAGGGGTAATTTATCTGGTGAGACGTTTACATCTAATCGGTCTAAGATAGGCGACGTTGAAGGCGATGGCGACCTAGACATTCTCTACAGCAACGGCGTGATTGCCATTAATAACAGTGGTTCATTTGATTATCGGGATGCTGAGTTGCCATATGGTGCTGCCCAATCGTGGTTGGATTATGATACGGACGGTGACTTGGACCTCTTTTTTCCACCATTAGAGCAGGTATCAAACTATGCATGGTGGGAAAACCAAGGGGCTTCTGGTTTTGGGCTGGCTGCCGAAGCTTTACCTGAATTTATTCCCTTAGATGAAACCATCAGGTCTGTGAGCTTTATGGATATAGACCAAGACCACGATGCGGACATGGTGCTGACAGACCAGACCGGAAAACCGGAACTCTACATTTATCAGAATGAAACCAACCCAGCCCCACCTACGATTCCGGCACCTACTGGATTGACCACCACATTTGATGACAATGGCTTCGTCATCCTCAATTGGGCTGGCACTACCCGGGGCTTTTCTGCCAATGTGGCCATCTGGGATGAAAATGGCTGGGTGTTGGCTCCTATGGCCGATACGGTTACGGGTTTTAGGCACCTGATGCAAGCGGGCAATGCGGCATTTGCCGATTTTTACCGCGTAGGGGTGCTTTCCGAAGGAACGTATTATTGGGCTGTTCAGCAACTGGACCGTAATGGAAATGGCGGGGCTTTTTCTGAGGCCAACAGTTTTCAGGTGGCTTCTTTTGAAGACGCGCTCAGGTTGCCAATACCGGATGCGACCACCATAGACTTGGTGGACGTGGACCAAGACAATGACCTTGACTTATTTGTAGGCGCATCGAGCTTGGATTTTGGTACGTTCGAATACGTTT
>CAYNUM010000408.1:0-3105 GCA_964400025.1 uncultured Croceivirga sp. | reverse complement strand
AATAAAACTGGCAATCCCTAGTAGAAGGACCACACTCGCTGCTATGCGAAGCATAGGTCGTTTCCATAAGGGAATGACCTTGGGTTCGGGTTTTTGTAATTCTGCCGAGATATTGGCCCAGAGTTTCGCACGGTCTGCTTTCTCCGCGTCGAATTGGGTGGCATTTTCCCGAATATGTTTTTCAAAATTGTCCATTACAATTCACTTATGATTTCCAATAATTTTTTTTTGGCCCTGTGGTATTGTGATTTTGAAGTACTGGTCGAAATGCCCAATATTTCTCCAATTTCCACATGGTCATACCCCTCAATCAAATAGAGGTTAATAATCTGTCGGTATCCATCAGGCAGCTGGGCAATGCCCATTTTCACCTTTTTGACATCCACGGCTTCAGCTTCAATGGGCATTTCATCTGTTAGATGAAACTCATGAGCATCCATCGGCACCAAAGGCACTTTTTTAACCTTTAGATGGTTGATGCTCTTATTAATGACAATGCGTTTAAGCCATGCGCCGAAACTGCTTTCATATTTAAAACTGTGCAGCTTCTTAAAGGCATCGACAAAACTTTCTTGCACGATATCTTCTGCATCTTCCTTATTACCAAGAAACCGAAGTCCTACATTGAACATCGCATCGACATATAGCGCATATAGCTCATACTGAGAGCTGGCATTGCCGGTCTTGCATTGCTCAACCAAATTTTGATGTGTGAATCGTATGTCGGTTTCCAAAAGGTTGATGTGCCTTAGTTGTAGTTAAAGACAATCACAAAAGTAAAGGGTTGCACTTGGGAAGGAAAAAGTTTAAAGTTGATAGTTAAAAGTGTATGCTATGCGGTTATTTGAAATTTGAAAAATTGGAATTTGTAATTTTATCCAAAAGGATGGTTTATGCGCATACGTACCGAAATTTCCAGTAAGTATATAAATGAAACAGACTATGAGATGGCTGAAATTGGGAACGCTTTGGCGCACCCCGTTAGGGTGGCTTTGGTGCGTTATCTTTCCGAAAAGAGCGGTGGAAGAGGAGTGGATAATGTTACCTGCAACAAGGATTTGGTTGAAATGTTCGATTATTCCCAGTCTACCATCTCACAACATGTGAAGATTTTGAAGGAGGCGGGACTATTTCTTACCGAACAGCACGATAAGTTTACGCACTACGAATTGAACTATGAACTCTTGCAAAAGTTTGCTTCCAAAGTGACTACGTTGAGCGGTTCATAATAATTTGCTAAATAACTTTTTTGGTTCTTCAAATTTGATAAATTCGTATATCGTAAATAGACGATTTAAAAAATTACAAAAAACCTGATCATGCAAAAACCACTTCTTTTTATTGTGCTGTTAGTTACTGGCTATAGTTATTCTCAAGCACTACATCCCTTAGAACCAGTCAAAGCCCATTATGCAGAACTGCAAAAACTCAATACAGCACCGAATCCTTCAAGAAGCGCAATGGATGCACTCTCATTTACTCCCGATCAATACAATTCGGTAGCGCTGTCTTATACCTTGATGGCTCCTGCTTATTTAACCCCAGACCAAGTAGACAATTTGAAAAGGAGTGTGAATTTCCCTGCAAATAGCTCCGAGCAGACACGAGCAGAATTGGACTTTCTTCTGGAGTGGCAAGAAAAGCGGACTTCAGAACAAATCCACCGTACCTCAAAAGTTCTAGCTCCGATAGGCTATTGGCCCCACGTCAATGTCAATAAAGACCATGGGCGATATGATAAAAATGTGCGAGACTTGATGTTTGAAGGTAGGGAGGTACTCGGGGAACAATGCACGGCGGCTAATTACCCCGCCACCTTTAAATTATTGCAAGGGGTAACAAAGGATATGCGAATCATGGAATTTACGGTGAAATACCATTTGCTTCGTGCAAGGCCCTATGTACTAGAACCCAAACTGGAACCTTTGGCTATTATGGGGTCACCTTCCTTTGCTAGTGGACATACCCTTTGGGCCTATATACAGGCCTTTACATGGAGTGAATTGGTTCCTGCAAAACGGAAACAATTTTTGGATTTGGCCTATGAAATAGGAGAGTCCCGCGAAGTGATGGGTATCCATTATCCCAGTGATGAAGAAGCCGCCCGTGTTCTGGCACATGCAATGCTCACTGCGATGTGGAGCAATCCTGATTTTCAAGAAGATCTAAGCGCTGCTAAGACAGAGTGGTAGTAGGTAGAATTGTACTGCTACGTCTCTTCCAGTCGGTGTATAATTTCTCGTAGCCGCAACCAGTTTTGGTAGAAAAGGGGCAGATTACTGACATTTTCGATAAACTGGAAAACGTACATCATCAATGCGAATAGTGCTCCATAATGCACAATGCCATTATTGACGGCTATTACGACTGAATAAACCAAAAACACCATCATGATTACCCAAGAAATGGAAAAATTGATGGCTTCCAAATCCGATAATTTGATATTCCATTTCATCATTTGAGCCAAATGCACCTTCAACTCAGAGGTGTCATTTTTGGAAATGATGGTGACCTGTTTTTCAAATTCATCATTCGATGATTTGTTCAATCGGATAGTTTTTGAGCTGGTCAATAAATACACCAAGAAAACCAGAACGGCAACCAATACACTGCCATAAAATATGGTACGATTCAATGTGGCGATGATACCTATTACTCCAAGGAGTGCAATAATGTTACCAATCAATTCCGGCATTGCATTTTCCAAAAACTCTACCAGTTCCCTGGTCATGCTTAGGCGCGCTGTTTTTTTGGAGGGGGCCTGGTCTTTCATTTTTGATACGACCTCGGAACCAATGTGCTGATATATCTGGGAATAAAATCGAGAATCAAATAGTCTTCTCACCACACCAATTACAAGTACTGCTATTCCAAGTGCCCCCAATTCCAGTGCATCTTTATAATTTCCATTAATCGTGCTATCAATAGCGTTACCAATGAACAATGGAAACAATAAGGTTAATGCTACTTCCAATAAAATAAGTCCAAGCGTAAAACTGAATCGGAGTCGATACTTTTTCAAAGTTCCCCGTAGGCTCATTTTGTATTACCAGTACTTTGTTCTTTTTGAAGACGCTCATTTATCTTTGCACTTTCGCGTTTAAG
>CAYNUM010000407.1:0-3124 GCA_964400025.1 uncultured Croceivirga sp. | reverse complement strand
CCTGAAATATGGAGAAAGAACGATGCAGAGGTAAGTCGGGTGATTTCTTCCCAGAAAGAATTGGTGGGTATCGTGGTTGACCCAAAACTGGAAACTGCTGATATTGACACGGCTAACAATTCATGGCCCAAAAAAGAAGAGAAATCTGACTTTGATCAATTCAAGGAAAAAGTAAAAGGATAAAAGTATATCCCAATAATTACAAAAGCCCGGTGATTTCATCGGGCTTTTTTAGTATACCCATAAGTTCTCATTATCTTTGTCGTATGCCAGTTTTATTTATCAGTGGAGCCGAAATTGTATTCATTCTTTTTATTGTAGTGATGGTTTTCGGTGCTGACAAATTACCAGGTATTGCCAAAGGCCTGGGAAAAGGTATGCGCCAACTGCGTGATGCTACCGATGACATAAAGCGTGAGATTCAAAAATCTGCTGAAAAGCAAGGTCTTGACACTGATTTTACCAAAGACATCAAAGAAGAATTGAAAGAGGTAAAAAAGAGTGTTGATGATGTGGCGGGCACCATTCGAAGAAGTTCCAAATAATCATGTGGGAGGAATTACTCCAATGGGATAAAGATGCCTTTGTCTATTTAAACGGACTCGGAAGAAGACCTTTCGATAATTTTTGGTCTACTATTACCGAAATACAAACCTGGATACCCCTATTTCTCTTTTTTATTCTGCTATTTTTTTGGAAGCACAAGAAACAAGAAGCTTTGTTAAAAGTAACTGCCGTTGTGCTTTTAGCAGTTTTCATTACATTCTTAACGCATTGGACAAAAGTTTCAGTTGCACGTTTCAGACCGAACAATGACTTGGCAATCAATGAATTCATTCGAATTTTAAAGTCACCAGTCGACTACAGTTTTTTTTCAGGCCATGCCTCAAGTTCTTTTGCTATAACGGTTCTGGTTTTTCTTTTCCTCAGGCCTAAAATTAAGTGGGTCTCATTGTTCTTTTTATGGCCGCTACTTTTTAGTTATAGTCGAATTTATGTAGGGGTGCATTACCCGACTGATATTATCATCGGAGCGCTGGTCGGTTCTCTTTCAGGATTACTCTTTTATTTCTTGTACAAGAAGATTTTGGCCAAAAAGGATTAATTAAACAACTCTGCTTAAGGTCAAACCATCCCGTATGGGTAACAGTACTGTTTCAATCCGTGGATCTTGGGCCAATTTTTTGTTGTATTCAAGAAGGGCATTTGTGGCCTTATCCTTTTTTTCGAGAGGTTCCACCACTTTTCCTGACCAAAGAACATTATCTGAAAGAATAATACTTCCTGATGCACACTTTTTGATTGCGGCCTCAAAATAAGAATCGTATTGGGTTTTTTCGGCGTCGATAAAGACCAAATCAAAAATCAAATCAAGTTCAGCAGTAAGTTTTGTGGCGTCTCCTAGATGTTGCACTATTTGGCTCCCATATCCACTTTTGTCAAAATACCTTCTTTGAATTTCAAATAGCTCTTCATTGATATCGATGGTATGAAGTGTACCGTTTTTAGATAGCCCTTCTGCCAAACAAATGGCTGAGTATCCGGTGTACGTACCAATTTCCAAAATATTTTTAGGTCCTATCATTTTTGAAATAAGACTCAAGACCCGACCCTGATGATGACCTGTAATCATTCTAGGGCGCACTACTTTCAAATGGGTTTCCCTAGTAAGTTCGTTAAGCACTTTTGGTTCTTCTTGCGAGTGTTCGGCAATATAATTTTCTAAAGAATTTGAAAGAAAGTGCATGTGTTGCTTTTGGCAAAATTATTCAAATATGACGTATTTTTAACCAAATGAAAGGACTCATCATTCGGGACGCCCAACTTCAAGATTTGCCTATCCTGAAGGACTTTGAACAAGAAATCATTAAGGCCGAACGTCCTTTTGACCCGACCATTCGGCCTGACCCGGTCAGTTACTACGATTTAGAAGACTACATAAAAAGTGAAAAGGTCAAGGTCGTTGTTGCCGAGATTGAAGGCGAGTTGGTAAGTTCTGGATACGCTTATGCCAAAGCAGCGAGAACTTATTTGGATCATGAGGTTTATGCTTATCTGGGTTTTATGTACACCAGACCTGAATTTCGTGGAAAGGGCCTTAACCAAAAGATAGTTCAGGTCCTAAAAGATTGGGCAAAGGAGAACAACTTAGTTGAAGTCCGTTTGACCGTTTACCACGAAAACATTCCAGCTATAAAGGCCTATGAGAAGGCGGGTTTTAAAGGTCACCTTAACGAAATGCGCGTCCGATTGAAATAATTAGCTATGAGATTTGAAAATACATTGGAATATGCCCAAAGACTGGACGCAGAAGACCCTTTGAACTCTTATAGAGACAAGTTTAATTATCCCCAGTTAAACGGAAAAGATGTCATCTATTTTACAGGAAATTCATTAGGTCTTCAACCCAAAATCGCCAAAGACTATGTCGATGACATCATGAAAGATTGGGCAGACCTTGCTGTAGAAGGGCATTTTTATGCAGAAAAGCCTTGGTGGGACTATCATGAGCGCCTAGCGGCACCTTTGGCAAAAGTTGTCGGAGCTATGCCCGAAGAAGTTTCGGTAATGAATACCTTATCGGTAAATCTTCATTTTTTAATGGTTTCCTTCTATCGACCGACGGAAAAACGTTTTAAGATTTTATGCGAGGAAAAGGCCTTTCCATCAGATCAATACATGCTGCAAAGCCAAGTCAAATTTCACGGCTATAACCCAGCAGAAGCCATCGTGGAGGTGAAGAAGCGCGAGGGCGAGCATTTCTGGAGAACAGATGACATCCTTAACGAGATTGAGAAAGTAGGTGATGAACTGGCTCTGGTTTTAATTGGTGGAGTAAATTATTACAACGGCCAAGTATTCGATATGAAGAAGATTACTGAAGCCGGAAAGTCGGTGGGGGCATTTGTCGGTTGGGATTTGGCACATGCCGTTGGTAATATCGAATTGAAGCTTCACAACTGGAATGTCGATTTTGCCGCTTGGTGCAGTTATAAATACATGAATAGCGGGCCCGGTGGTGTGGGTGGCGCTTTTGTTCACGAAAAACATCATACTTCTGACTTACCACAATTCGCAGGATGGTGGGGACATAATGAAGGGGAACGATTCCTCATGAAGAAAG
>CAYNUM010000406.1:0-3133 GCA_964400025.1 uncultured Croceivirga sp. | reverse complement strand
GTTTTTACCGAGAATGTAAAACAAGAGATTCGAGTAATTTATAAAAAGACCTTGAAGGTCCTCTAATTCCTTTAAGGTCTTTTTATAAATTACTCGAATCTCTTGTTTTACATTCTCGGTAAAAACGGTACTTCTAAGTTTCATACGCATCCTTCTTGCAAAAACTTCTGAAATATCAAAATGCAGTTGTTCATGTTGTAGGATATGCGCATCGCATACTTCGGGTTTGTACCAAGATTCATTTGGATAGAAGAAGGCAGTCACCTTAAAATCAAGCTTTACCTCATGATGAATCAAATTGGCAGAGTATTCATAGCTAATGCCACTTGCCGTTATCGCAGCGGAATCGGCATCAGGAGGGATTGGCCCTTTAAAATCGTTCCAGCTGAGTTTTCTTGAAGCATCCCATGGTATGGATTCTTCTATTTCTTGGCAAAATCCAGAAACTCCAATAAAAAAAAGGAAAAGAAGTATGTTCAGTCTTGAATCCAATTGTAGGTAATTACCTTTTCGATATCAGGATGCAAGCTATAGTGAATGGGACAGCTATTGGCAACACGCTCCAAAATGGTTCGGTCTTTCTCTGAAATATTGGCAGGTAGGCGAAAATTCACTTCAATCTTCGAAATCCTGCGTGGGTCACTTGCCATATGCTTGGTGACTTCTACTTCAGCTCCCTTTAAATCCACTTCCATATCCCGAGCCTTTATTCCCATAACCGTTATCATGCAGCTCGCTAGACCGGTTGCCACGGTATCCGTGGGTGAAAATGCCCTTCCTAAACCATTGTTGTCCACGGGAGCATCGGTAATAAATTCATTTCCAGATCTAAGGTGAACGCAAGTCGTTCTTAGCTCACCGTTGTAGGTCACTTTTGATGTCATTCGCTTCAAGTTGTATTATACGCAAATCGTTGTAGTGCATTAAATAGGTGGCCCTATTGAAATAGCCTGATGACCATTTATTGAAATAATTAAAACGGTTGCCACTGTATTCGGTCTCACCAATCAAGGCGGCAGTTTCGAACAAGTTGTCCTTATAACTGAGTTTCAACAATAGGTCCATCATTAAATCAAAACCACGAATAGCATAGCGATCGGGATCATGGCCAAATTTTTTGAAATAGGCCTTAGAAAACTCATCGTTTTCGACCGTCCGATAGGCACTTGGAAAAGTAAAATCGAGATTCGAAAGGTGTGGTCTAGAAACCGATGCTGCCTCAAAGGCATTGTTATAGTTTGTGGTGAACATTTTGACCACAATCTCTTTGGTCTCCCCTGTTTCCTCATCAACAATTTCAGCATTCGACGCATTCAGTATAGAAGTCACACTGGCCGCCAAATTCGCTCTGGCGGTTTCCACAAACACCCAATTTTCTTCCTGTTCAGAAAGCATGGTCTGAAAATCCAGCAAGTGCAATGAACCATCTTCACTCATTTTGGCCACCCTAGCCATGGGAAACTTGGCCAAGATAGAGTCTTTTGCAGCTTGGTGCTTTTCATCGGCAATCACAATAATGGCCTGATTTTCACGAATATTTTCGACATGATTCAAAACGCGTTCCCGAAGTACTTCATCATCGGGGTTGGTGAAAAATACGTTGGAAAAGCTTAGTTCACTTTTAGCCGCAAAAGGAGCGATTACCGGTATATCGTTGGTACTGGCCTGTACCGCCACTTCACTCAATAATTCTGGACTTACCGGCCCAAATATGGCATCAACACCAAAAAGTGGGTTTTGTGCAAGCTTTGTCTTTACGGTAGCCAGACTTAATTCAGTATCCAAAACGGTCATATCTACTGATAATCCCAGTTTCTTTAAAGAATCAACAGCTACCAGGGCACCTGTGTAAAGACCCATGGCATAGGTGATATCTTTTCTGGAGGCAACTTGGTTTTCAGTTTTTTCTTGATTTAAAAAATTGATTCTATCCAATCGAAAAGGCAGCATCATCAATACATTTGGTCTACTGGCGAAATTTAAACTGTCAATGAGATTAAATTTATCGAGTACCAAAGCGTTCTTGACATCAAGAACATCCTCTTTTCTTTTCGGTAATTTCAAAACCATACCAGCTTTAAGACCATTCTCAAGCTCTGGATTTAGCAGATAAAGCGAATCTCTACTGATTTTAAGGTTTTTGGTCAAACGAAAAATATTCTGTTGCGGCTTTACCTCATAAAACAGGTAATTATCGGTATTGACCTCTTCATCCTTTGGTTTTGGCTTGGGCAATCGAAGTACCATTCCCTCCTTTAAACCGCCGATTTCCTTGATTTCGGGATTAAGTTTCATTACCGAATCAACCGATATGCCATAGTTCTGACTAATTCTAAAAAGACCGACTGACCTAGGTACGGTATATGACTCGAATATGGCCACTTCTTGTTCTTCTAGACTATCGCCCTTTGGCCTCGGCAATTCCAATTCTTGGCCCACTGCCAAATAGCTACTGTTCTTTGGTAAGTCAGGATTTAGAATTAATAGGCTATCGACGGTAATTCCATACTTGTTGGCAATACTCCAACGGGTTTCTTTGGGCTGAACCACATAGGTCTCAAAGTCAAGCGCCCGTTCTTCTTCAGGTGTCAACTCTGGGTACTGTGGTATTTGAAGGACCATTCCCTTTTTCAATGGTTCAGAATACAATGCCTTGTTGTATTTTTTGATTTGTTCCTCGGTTACCTCATATCGTTGGGTCAAACTAAAAAGTGTTTCCTTCTTTTTTACCTTATGCCTTATAAAACCATTGGGTTCTATTTGCTTTGGAGGTTCAACTTGTACTATGGTTGAAACAGGCTTTCGTATGGTTTGTCCGCGGTAATCAGGATTTACGGGTATGATTAAAACAGAGTTAACTTTGACCTCTTCTGCCCTTTTGATATCTGGATTTTCCTTAAGAATTGAAAATGGGGTTACTCGATAAAACTTGGCAATACTGTAAATGGTCTCGCCCTCGGCTACCGTATGTGATGCATAGCGTTGTTGGGCAAAGGATATACCCAAAAAACAAAAAAAGAAAATGGCCCAAAGGGCACGCGATAATCTAGTTTTTTTCATTCCCATTCTATAGTTGCCGGTGGTTTTGAACTGATGTCATACACCACTCTATTAACGCCTTTTACCCTATTGA
>CAYNUM010000405.1:0-3133 GCA_964400025.1 uncultured Croceivirga sp. | reverse complement strand
CCTTCATAGGCGAAAAGAATATGACTTGCCTTTACAGAGCCATTGGGTCTTCTGCCCATTACCCTTGAAACCTTGAAGAAATCACCATCGCGATACGGACCGAAAACTGCTCCATCACCAAGACCAAAAATACTATCTGCAGCTACGGCAGGTAAATCTTTTTTCGCTTTGAAAATGGTATCGAATTTTGAATCCGAATTTCTATCCAAAAAAGCAGTCATATCTTCAGTGCCTTTAAATCCTGCAATGGTATCTGTGGTGTTTCTTTCTTGAATGTATTCAACCGTATTGTTTAAAAGACCTGCCAACTCTTCTCTAACCGCATTTTCATCATCTGCGGAAGCTTTTTCTTCAAAAAAGACAAAGCGAACGTCACGTGCCTTTTCTTGTTTGAAATCATCCTCGTTCTCTTTAATGTAAGCTGCTATTTCATCTTTCGAAACCTGAATGGTACTATCGGGAATTGAATTATAGGGCACCCTTACATATTGTAAATCCACTTTGTCGTTTGACAATTTGTAATCAAACTCTCCTTCTGTAAGGGTAGCTATGGTTCCACCTTTTATCAAGTTGAAATAAATTTGCTCTTTGGCAGTCTGCATGACCTGTTTCTCAACTTCCAACCAATTGTCATATAGCAACGGATTGGTCTCTTTCCAATCAGCAATCGTAGTTTTAAAAACCTCCGGATTAAAAACTCCATTTTCATCTTGAAAAGAAGGGTCTTGGGCGTAACCAGTGTTTTTAATGAAGTCAACTATTTGGTCACTTTCTACATCTATGCCCAATTTCTCAAATTGTTGGTTCAACAAGGCGCTTCGCACTTCTTGGTCATATACTCGACTTACCAATTGTGTTGATGAAAAGTTTGGTCCAAATTGACGCTGGGCCTGTTCCAATTTTCTGGTGAAATCTTCTCTTGAGATAGGTTCACCATTTACCTCTGCAATGGTCGAACCCACTTTTCCACCAGCAAAGTCATTTCCTGTAAATACCCCTGAAATTACAAAGGCGAACAATGCCATACCGATAATCAGAATCAATACAGTAGTTCGCTTTCTAATATTTTCTAAAATAGCCATTTATCGATTGTCTTTTCCTGTGAATTCAGTGCGCGAAAATACCATTTTCTTTTCAATTGGAAAAGCCCGAAACCACTCGCTTCTGAAACTAATCGTCCTCCAACTGAATTACTTCGACCAAGTCAATTTTGTTGTTCGAAACTTCCTGAATCTTAAAGAGGTAGTTCTCTACCTTGATTTCTTCATTTTGTTCGGGAATCTCTTCGGTAAAATTGGTTATTAGCCCTCCCAATGTTTCATATTCTTCGCTTTCAGGAAGTTCCAATTTGTAGTTTTCGTTGATATAGTCAACCTCAAGTCTGGCAGAAAAGCTGAAAATATTTTCACTTATTTGTTTCTCAATCAAGTCTGTAGTGTCGTGTTCATCTTCAATTTCGCCAAAAAGCTCTTCTACAATGTCTTCAACCGTCATGATTCCCGAAGTGCCTCCATATTCATCCAATACAACGGCCATGCTTTTTCGTTTTTTGGTCAAAACATTCAAAATGTCGTGAATCAACATAGTTTCTGGAACAAACTCGACCGGACGAAGTATTTGCTTTATCGTCTTCGGTTTTTTAAAAAGTTCATACGAATGCACATACCCTATGATTTCATCAACGGTATCTTTATAGACCAATATTTTGGAATACCCTGTTTCGACAAAAAGCTTGCTTAAACTTTTGGTCGTTTCATGCAATTCAATGGCCCCAATCTCAGTGCGGGGCACCATGACCTCTCTGGCCTTCACTTCAGAGAATTCAAGGGCATTTTGAAATAACTGAATTTCAGAATCCACTTCGTCTTCCTCTACCGATTCCATCTGTTCGGTAATGTAATCTCCCAGTTCCAATTTGGTAAAGGCTAGTTGTACTTCATCACCATCAGTCTTAAAGAAGGTCGTTAAAACAAAATCAGAGACCTTTATTACAAACCATGAAAGACCATAAAAGAGCACATAAAATAGATAGGCCGGAAATGCCAAAATCTTTAACAAGGTGTTGGAATAAATTTGAAATAGCACCTTAGGGAGAAACTCTGCAGTAATTAATATAACTAGTGTTGAAATGACCGTTTGTGAAAGTAAGCTAAAGTCGGTGAGCAACACATTGACCAAATTAGAACCTGTTGGCAATAACGTCTGAAACCATGCCATCAATAGGTCGCCCATAAACAACCCATAAACCACCAAAGCAATGTTATTGCCAATAAGCATGGTGGCAATAAACTTTGAAGGTTTTTCAGTGAGCCATGAAAGTACCTTAGCCAAAAAACCTTCTTGCTTTTTCTCAAGTTCAATATGAATTCTATTGGCCGAAATGAAGGCTATCTCCATGCCCGAAAAGAAGGCGGAAGCAATCAATGCAACGGCTATGACGATGAGTGACAGGTCCACCTGCAATCACGAATTAGAATCCGAAGCTCTTTTCTCAAAGCGTTTGCGATACTTTCTTCTAAACCAAAACATCGCAATGGAAACGACAGCAAAAAAGATAAAAATGTAGGTGTCTTTCGGATTGACCGGCCAAAGTGTTATGATCTTGTAAATTGAAGCTATTGCCACAACCAGGTATAAATACTCTGTATACTTTAAAATTTTTATCATGTCGTTTACTCTTCTTCTTTAATAGTCATCAAACCAAAGGTCTTTTGCGCACTTAAAAAGGTACCATCTTCATTGAAATCCATTCCTTGGCCATCCATTACAGTACCTTCTTCAGGGTTGGTGTAGGTGAACTCAGCCTCTGTGAAAATCCACTTGTTCTTGCGGTCCCAATAGAGTTGTGGGGTTTCCAAAATTTTACCCTCGTGATCTTCAATCACTACGTTGCCCCTTAAATCTACCAAATTGGTTTGAGAATAAATAATACCATAATCGGCCTTGATTACACTTTTCTGGTCATTATCGTCATAAAAGTCTACTTGAAGCCCCTCAGGGAATTCTTTGTACTTAAATCTTTGGTTGTCGTAGTCTTCATTTAACGGGCTTCGAAGCACAGCGATAACCCGACAAATGAAGACTACGACAACCAAAGATTTAAGTCTTCATTTAACGGGCTTCGAAGCACAGC
>CAYNUM010000404.1:0-3141 GCA_964400025.1 uncultured Croceivirga sp. | reverse complement strand
AAGGTAAAATTGAAATCTGGAAACCATTGTTTAAAGTATTTTAATAGACTTGAACCGATTAGCTCATTTCTGCATTCTTTTTTCACGGCTAACTGTAAAATTCGATTGCTCTTTGAATTCACGATACCATAGCCGCATATTTTACCTTCCAAATACCCTAGAAAAAAACATACATCGTTTTTCAACAACAGAATGGTATCGTTAGAATTTTGCCAAGTGGGCTTTATTTCACCAAATACCGCGAATTCAGAAAAATTCAATTGCGAAACCTCCTGAATTTTTACCGCTTTGTTTATTGTCGTTACTAAGGGATCTCCCTTAAAGCAAGAAAGGTGCCTCAATTCTTTAAACCCAATTCTTTTGTAAACCCATATGGCTTTATCATTTGTGGTGATAACTTCAAGAAGAACATGATCAAATCCGTTTTGGGTTAGTATGGGTTTCGCATAATCATACATTCGTTTTGTGAGTCCGTGGCCCCTTTCCTGTGGTATTACACCAGTACCTGCATTGTAGGCCACCTGTACACCGTGAACCATACGTTTACCATGTAGAATAAAACCAATAAGCTTCTTTCCCATAAAGGCTCCGACTGAAATGGATTTGTCGATACTCTCTGAATATAATTTGGTTTCCAATTGCGTCATATTCAGACGGAATGGAATCGAATAGTCAGAGAAAGCAGTATTAAAACAAGCTAGAATATCCTCATTACTTATCTGGGAAAGGTTATTTATTTCAAACTGTGCCATTAATCAGAAAGTAACTTTGCCTTTAATTAAAGATTAGAATTTGGTTATATGAAGATACGGAATTGCCAAGGTCAGGATTTGTTCTAGTTACCCCATTTCGTGCTTCAAGAATAGTAACCGAAACAGAATTTGTATTTTGGATAAACTTTCAATTATGACCGAACATTTTGAGGTATTAATTGTCGGAGCTGGTCTTTCAGGCATCGGCGCAGCATATTACATTCAAGAAAAATATAGGTCAGAAAGTTATGCTATTCTGGAGGCGAGAGTTAGCATGGGAGGCACTTGGGATTTTTTTAAATATCCAGGCCTTCGTTCCGATTCTGACATGTATACCTTTGGTTTTCCTTTCCATCCATGGGAAAATCCAAAAGCCATTGCTGACGGCCCTTCAATTTTAGAGTATATAAAAGACACCGCGAAAACATTTCAAATTGACAAGAAAATCAGATATGGTCATCGCGTGGTTGAAATCGAGTGGTCGACAGAAATTAAAAAATGGACCCTGACCATCAAGATTCAAGGCGAAGAAAGTAGCATTCAAATGACATGTTCATTTTTGATGATGTGTTGTGGTTACTATAGTTACGAAAAGGCATACACCCCAGAATTTAAAGGAATCGAAGCCTTTGAAGGTGAGGTGCTACATCCTCAATTTTGGGACGATAGTTTGGATTATTCCGATAAAACTATTGTGATTATTGGCAGTGGGGCCACCGCGATTACACTGGTTCCTGAATTGGCCAAAAAAGCTAGAAGGGTCACCATGCTACAGCGATCACCAACTTATATTTTAAACTCTCCCAGCGAAGATTTGATAGCAAATACATTAAAAAGAATTCTTCCTAAGAAATGGGCCCATCATCTCGTGCGCTGGAAAAACATACTCCTTTCTATTTTCGTCTATACATGGTCACGAAAAGCTCCAAAATCTTTGTCCAGATTATTAAAGAAAGGGGTTAAAAGCTCACTTGGCGATAAGTTCAATGAAAAAGATTTTAGTCCTAAATATCACCCATGGGACCAACGGCTTTGTCTAGTGCCTGACAACGACTTTTTTGAGGCCATGAAGCAGAATAAGGCTTTTGTAGAAACCGATACCATAGCAGCCTTTAATACTAGGGGTATAGAAACAACCTCAGGCAAACAATTGGATGCAGACATTATTGTAACGGCTACAGGGTTAAAAATTCAGGTTATAGGTGGTGCTACCATTAAAATTGACGGTAATGAAATCGACACCTCGAAGCTATTGGCATATAGGGGAGTCATGTTCAGTGGAGTGCCCAACTTTGGAGTAGCCATAGGGTATACAAATGCGTCGTGGACCTTAAAGTGTGATTTGAACTGCCGGTTTGTTTCTAAGTTGTTGAATCACATGAAAGAGAACAATTTTGAGGTCGTCATCCCAAATTTTGATCATGAAAAATACGGTACGGAAAGGCTCCTCGACTTTGATGCGGGATATATCTTAAGGGCAGAGGATGTTTTGCCGAAACAAGGGTCAGAGTCCCCGTGGAAAGTTCACCAGAATTATATCAAAGACCTATTGGCCCTTAATTACGTCAATCTAAACGACCAACATTTAGATTATTACTAAACCCCTTGATTCAATTGCCGTTTTAACTCTTCCATAGACTCTTGCAATTGACGCAATAGCCCATGGTTATTGGTAGGGTTCAAATCAAAAGTGAGTTTGCTACTCACTTCCCAAACCTCCTGAATTTGAAAGGGCTTTATATTATATGGAGGATAATTTTCATTTGTGGAAACCAAGGTAATGTCATTGGAATTCGGTCGTTTTTCAATCTTTTTGACCATCACCGAATCTTGTAGCACCACCACGTACATTTTATTTGGGCTTACGTGGTCGATATGTTCGATGGCACGTGCCATGACCCAATCACCAGGATATAAGTTGGGCAACATACTATCACCTTCCACTTGAAAACCTCGATAAGTAGCATTGCGAAATTCAGGAATGGGTAAATCAAAAGCGGGCAGCTGCTCATACCAACTGGTGTCCATGATATTCTGAGGGTACCCTGCCGCTGCTTTAGCGTTTACCAAGACCATATTGTCATTCTCTTGACTATCTACGGTAACCACTTTTGGAATTACACTGGTCTTGTTGGTATCTAAAAATTTCTCTTCGCTTTCACCAAACAACCATAGCGGATTTATTTTAAATTGACGTAGTAATTCTGAAACCACTTTGCCTGAAAGTTTAGTGCGCCCCCGTTCAATATCAGCGGTGGTATTTGATACTCCCAACTTTTCTGCAAACTCAACCTGGGTAAAGCCCAAATCTCTTCTAATCTCAGAAAACCGTTTTAGTGTCAGTTCATGTTCCATACCCAAATATACGTAATTAGGAATATTTCCAACT
>CAYNUM010000403.1:0-3148 GCA_964400025.1 uncultured Croceivirga sp. | reverse complement strand
TATAAAAACCGCTTTGAACATTTAACAGTTATTTTAACAGGCGGAGATTCCCATTTTTTTGCCAAACGGTTAAAAAATTCCATATTTGCCAATTCTAAATTCCTGCTGGAGGGGTTGAACTACCTACTGGAATACAATAAACAATAGATGGTCAAGAATTTTTTGATAGCATTGGTATGCCTGCTTTCTTTTGGCGTATATGCTCAAAATGGTACAATTTCTCCTTATTCTTATTTCGGCATAGGTGATACCAGAACAAATGGTACGATAGACAACCGTATGATGGGCGGGCTTCAGATGTATGGTGATAGTATTCATATCAATCTTAGAAATCCTGCCGCTTTTTCAAAGTTGCGTTTGACCACATACACGGCCGGAATCACCCATAGGGAGTATCGACTTCGAGACAATTTTGATACCCAAAGAACATCGGTAACCAATTTGGACTATTTGGCCGTTGGTTTCCCAATTTCGAGAAAGGCGGCTGTAGGCTTCGGTATTCAGCCTTTTACTTCTGTGGGTTACGACTTGGTCACCGAAACCGTGAATTCTGTCAATGATACCATCAGTAATATTTTTCGGGGAGAGGGAGGGCTCAATCGAGTGTTTCTTTCCGTCGGGGTTGAACCCATAAAAAATGTGTCGATTGGTGCTACAGCCAACTTCAATTTTGGTACTTTGGACTATAGTCGTTCGCAAACCACTCAAAATATACAGTTTGGCACATTGGATAATCGTTCCTCAAGGGTAAACGGCTTTGATTTCAATTTTGCCACTTCCTATACTCCAAAAATCACCGAAAAACATACGTTGTTCACCCATGTAGGAGTGGATACCCAAGTAAACTTGGTATCTGAAAACACACGGACGATTGGATCCTTTTCACCAATTCAAGGAGAAATAGAGGTTTTCGATGTTGATTTGGAAGCTCAAGGTCTTCGTAATACTGACTTGAAGATTCCGACTCGATTTACTTTGGGGTTAGGCTTTGGAGAGGAAAAGAAATGGTTCATTGGTGGGGAGTATGCCTTTCAAGAATTGAGCACCTTTGAAAACACTTTTTTAGGGCAGGAAAATGTAAGTTATATGGATGCCGCAACAATAGCGTTGGGGGGCTACTATGTGCCCAACTATGCAGCGCTATCCGGAATTTTTAATCGGATAACGTATCGCGCTGGAATGCGGTATGATGAGTCTGGTCTAGTGGTAGATGGACGGGAAATAAACAACTTTGGCATAACTTTTGGATTTGGTGTACCGATTGTTGGAACCGGAAGTGACCGGTTCTCCAATTTGAATATCGGATTTGAATTGGGTAGAAGAGGAACACGGGCCGATGGTCTCTTAGAAGAAAGCTATCTGAATATAAGCATAGGACTTTCTTTAAATGACCGATGGTTCATTAAACGAAAAATAAACTAAGCCGGAAAAATTGAAGAAATCATAAATTAATTCGGTAAAGCCAACCAGAATAACGGTTTAACTATAAAAATTTGTACATTAACCCCTTTAAATTAAGTAAGATGAAGAAGAATTTATACTTGACTATGTTAGCGGTGATGATGTCGATGGGTTTAAGTATGGCTCAAGCACAAAATCCAGAGTGCATGACCAACCTTTCCATTTACGCAGAGCACGCTAAAGTAAAGAATTATGATGCCGCTTATGAACCATGGAAAATGGTTTACGAAAGTTGCCCTGATATCAATAAGGCCAACTTTTCTTTGGGGGAAAGAATTTTAAAACACAAAATCAAAAATTCCTCAGGGGCCGATAAAGATGGCTATATCCAAGATTTATTATCATTATATGATGATAGTAGAAAGTACTTCCCAACTAAATTCCCTATGGCCGAGGTGGAGGTTGATAAGTCTCTATTAATGTATGACGAAAAAATGGCTTCCGATGACCAACTATATGGTATGTTGGACAAGGCTTTTGATGAGGATAAGGCCAATTTCAAAAACCCCAAAGCATTATACCTATATTTTTCTTCTTTGGTCGATTTGCATGAGGCCGGAAAAAAAGACTTGCAAGAGGTATTTGACGTCTACGATGATGTTACTGAAAAAGTAGAGGAAGAGAATAAAAAATTGACTGATGTACTTGGTAGGATTTTAGCTAAGGAAGATGCTGGTACTGCACTTACCTCAAAAGAAAAGAGACAGAAAAAAGCCGCAACGGTAAATTCAGAATCGTATGGTAAAATTTCCGGAAGTATCGATTCTAAATTGGGGGCATTAGCCGATTGTGGTAATTTGATTCCTTTATACGAGAAAAGCTTTGAGGCTAAGAAAAGTGATGTTACTTGGGTGAAAAGAGCCGTGGGCCGCATGTTCAGTAAAGAATGTACCGATGATCCATTGTTTAGTAAAATGGTAGAGGTGCAGGCGGAGCTTGATCCTTCTGCAGACGTATATGTTTATTTGGGTACCTTGAAATCTAAGCAAGGTGATAATAGTGGTGCCATTGCTGATTTCAACAAGGCTGTTGAATTGGAAACGGACAACTATAGAAAGTCTAACATTCTTTACAAAGTCGCTACCATCGTTAGAAAGAGTAGTAAGTCGCAAGCAAGAAATTACTTGAATAAAGCCATTGATGCTAACCCAGCTAATGGGAAGGCTTATTTGTTAATGGCCAATTTGTATGCGAGCAGCGCCAACGCCTGTGGTGAGACGACTTTTCAGAAAAGAGCTATTTACTGGAAAGCTGCCAACGTTGCAAGAAAAGCTGGTCGTGTAGACCCATCTTTGGCATCAAGAGCAAATAAAACAGCCTCTAGTTACGCTCAGCGTGCCCCTGACAAGACTATGATTTTTAATGAAGGTATGGCTGGAAAAACAGTAACTTTTAGTTGCTGGGTAGGTGGTAGCGTTACCGTACCCAATTTATAAGGTTGACCATAAATCTTACATATAAAAAGCGATTTGCCACAACTTTTGTTGTGGCAATCCTTTTTATGGGGTGTGGTGATCGATACGAAAGGGTAGGTGAAGAGGCAATTAAAAAGAACTATCCTCAAGGGGTAGCTACGAACTTCACCTTGACCTATACTAAGGCCCGCAAGGAAATGACAACTTTGGATTCCTCCGATAGTCGGGTTATCGCTGTGCTTCGAAGCCCGTTAAATGAAGACTACGACAAC
>CAYNUM010000402.1:0-3150 GCA_964400025.1 uncultured Croceivirga sp. | reverse complement strand
ACCTGTTAATTGGTTGGTATTTCCTCCATTAGACCATTCGTAACTAAAGGCTCCTGTTCCTCCTTGAGCTGTTGCTTTTACTTCTCCATCATTTCCTCCATTTGATGAAATTGATTGGATAACTGATGCACTACATTCTAAAAGACCAGGTTCATTTACAATTGCGCTAGCGGTAGTTGTACATCCATTTTTATCTGTAATGGTTACATCGTAATCATCACTAACTAATCCGGTTATATCTTCTGTACTTGCACCATTGCTCCACTCAAAAGTGTAAGGAGCTGTTCCGGCATTCACTGTAAGGTCAATACTTCCATCATCGCCATCTTTACATTTTGCATCTGTAGCTTGGGCTGTTGCAGAGAAATCATCGCAAGTGTTCGCACAATCGGCGAAAGTTCCGTTGAAGTCTCCATTTCCGGTAAAGTCACCGGAGAAGTCGAACCAACCCGACAATCCGAAATCACCTGTTTTCAAATTAGCGCCATAGCCTGTCTGAAAACCAAATTCAAAATCTGCTGGGTTGTTGGTGATTTGTAATGTTTTGCCAGCATGGTTTCCAGCCCCAGTGAAAGTACTATTGGCCCCATCAACTTCATAATAGGACCAAAGGCTGTTATCTTCACCAAAAAATATTTCGTTTAGTTTGGCATCTCTTCCCAGCGCTGACCAATCTGCCCAGTTTTTTTGATTCACCAATTTTACAGAAATATTCCATTGGTAACTTGGGTCGCTCACTCGGCTAACGGAACCCGTTATGGTTGCTGTGCCATCGGTTGCTTCCACAAATTCAAGTCCACCACCATCAACTCGGTATTCTTCCACACCACTGGTATAATTCATCCAGATGGTTCGAGCTTCCGGATCATTAGCTGGATCGGTATAGTCGAGTAATAGGCAGCTAAATGGTGTATCTTGTTGACAGGTCGCTTTGCAGTAAGAAATTGCATCTACTTCAAAGTCCGGTGCATTGCCAGGGTTAACTAATTTAATATATCGCGCATTAGTGATTGTACTAATGGTGTTGCTTACAAAAAAAGTTTTGATTTCTGTTTCGAGTGTTGTATTGTAAGTAAAATTCACTCCATCGTTAGATTCGTAGACGGCTAGTTTAGCCCCACCGCTGTATGAACTATTATAATAGCGGTATTTCCAGGTAATGGTATATTCACTACCTGTTTCCAAAGTAAAACCCAGATTTAATGTCAGTGCATCATTATCATCATAAAACTCTGCAGCTTCATTGTCAATAGGTCCTTTGGCTTTGCTACTGAAGCTAGCTCCTGCGTTGTTGGCAATACTAATTGCGTTTCCAACCATACTAATTTCAGTAGTGTTTTCACTACAACTCACAGTACTACTGTTGATGATCATAGCTACTTTATTGGATTCTCCATCCCAACTTGAGCATCCTTCTCGTCTGGAACAACGAAGGAAGTAAGTTGTGGCAGAAATAAATCCCGGTTCAAGTGTGGCGCTGGTTGCTCCATTGATTGGCGTCCAGTTTTCGATTGGTAAGTTTGGATCTGTTGTCGTCATCCAAAGGTATTCGACATTTCCAGAACCTCCACTAGGGTCACTCAAACTCACAATAGTAGAAGCAGTAAAAGGCCCACAATGAACTTCATTGTTGCCTATTTCCCCTCCATTTGTGATGTTATCACAAGCGGTTGATTTTGCCTGTATTCCCTGAGTAAAGAACAACAGGCAGATAAAGCCTAGAATTTTTGGGATCTTTAATGGGTGTTTGTAACGTTCTTTTTGTTTTGTGTTGGAGTCACTTGGTCTACGTAATCTCATGTAATGGTGTTTTGATGAAAGAGAATCAAAACGCAGTTTGCGCGATTGACCACGTTTGATTATTTACATGGGGAGTTGATGATATGAGGGGAAAACAGAAAATCCGAAATTAAAATGAAGGGGAATCTTTGGGAGATGATGGGAGTTGGGGAAATGCTTTGGGGAGCTGTCGGTTTTGTGTCTTTTGAGTGGATGAGATTTTTGACTACGTTTTATTGTAACAAAAATTGCGCTAAAATTTATTTTCATTTTGAGAATGAGGTCAATATTATTTTTTGTTATTTGTTTGTTATTGAAAATTAGAATTTTGTTAAAAGATCTAATTTTGATTTTCGATTACTTTTTTTTGTAGCCTGAATAAATATTGTCACTTCTATTATTTGCTGTAAATAGGTTCAATTTGAATAATCCAGTGACACAGCTTTTTGAAATATGTCTAAAAAATCATTTATTTAAGATATAGCATTTTCATATTGAAAAGACATAAACCAAAAGTTTTGTCTATTTTATATAGTAGAATGATGAACTATTTGTCTAGAGAATTTGTAATGCCCATGTCCAATTAAAATACAATGGCAAAATTAAAACTTAGAGGCAGGGATCTTAAAAAGATGGGATTTCCATCTGGTAAAGTCAGTTCGGTGGCTAAGGGGATTATGATGGCTCATTACAAGCATCATTCAAAAGAGGAAGCGTTGACTATCCTACAAAATGTCTTAGATGCTCCTGAAACTTTAATCAATGATCGGGTATTTGGTCCATTGGCTCAACTTTTACACGAAGTTCCGGTTCCCGAAAAACAAGTGGAGATTGCTTTAAACCCACAGCCCCTCCCTTATCCTGTTTATGGTTTAGAAGGCATTGCCGAAAATGCGCAAGCTCAAATGGATGTGGCGATGCGACTACCGGTAGCAGTGGCAGGAGCTTTGATGCCGGATGCTCATCACGGTTATGGTTTGCCAATTGGTGGCGTATTGGCTACTGAAAATGTAGTCATTCCCTATGGCGTAGGTGTTGATATTGGCTGCAGAATGTGCCTTAGTATTTATGAGTTACCCGGTACTTATATCGAGAAGAATAAGTATCAGTTGAAAAAAGATTTGCTTGCCCATACTCGCTTTGGGAAAAAAGAGCATGAACTTCCAATGGATGATGAAGTACTGGAACGAAAAGAATTTGGCGAGATTCCAATGCTGCGCCCCTTGAGAAATAAAGCTTATCGACAAATTGGGACTTCAGGCACGGGGAATCACTTTGTAGAGTTTGGCATCGTTGATATTGATGCGCTAGATGAGAATGTGGAGGTTCCAACTGGATCTTATCTCGGTATTTTATCTCATTCTGGATCAC
>CAYNUM010000401.1:0-3157 GCA_964400025.1 uncultured Croceivirga sp. | reverse complement strand
GAGCGACTGACCTACAAGCATCAGGGGCTCGATCAGCGATTGACCGGAGTCGAATTTTCCAAAAAGAAGATAGACACCCTTTACGACTATTTAAATAGCAATAAAAAGGGCTTCGATTCACTACGAAAATACAATCTTGATTATGAAGTGTTTCCTGCGATTTTGTTTGATCCCAAACCCCAAGGTTTTCAAACCCCAAGATTTAAGGATTCAACGATTGCTTGGAAGGTGCCCCCAGGAATCCAACGACCTGATGATTTGACCGATTTGGCGTTCTTTACCATACCAGAGCTAGCCTCCTTGATAAAACATCAGAAAATCAGCTGTTTGGAGCTGACAGAATTTTATTTGAAAAGGCTAAAAAAATACAGTCCTAAATTAGAATGTACCATAACGATAACCGAAGAATTGGCCTTACATCAAGCCAAGGAATTGGATGCAGAATTGGCTGAAGGAAAGTACAGGGGAATATTACATGGCATACCCTATGGAGTAAAAGATCTAATGGCTGTTCCCGATTATCCTACCACCTGGGGTTCAGAACCATACAAAAGGCAATATCTGAATGAAACCGCCACTGTGGTTCATCGTTTGAACGAAGCAGGTGGGATCTTGGTGGCCAAATTGGTCTCGGGAGCTTTGGCTCGGGGTGATGTTTGGTTTGGGGGGAAAACCAAAAACCCTTGGGACACCTCCAAAGGTGCCGGTGGTTCATCGGCAGGCTCAGGAAGCGCCACCTCATCCGGATTGGTGCCTTTTGCCTTAGGCACTGAAACATTGGGGTCAATTACAGTTCCGAGTTCGAGAAATGGCATTACTGGCCTTCGACCTACTTATGGTCGGGTAAGCCGTCACGGGGTAATGAGTTTATCATGGTCGATGGACAAGGTTGGCCCTATGTGTAGAAACGCAGAGGACTGCGCAATTGTGTTCAGCGTAATTCAAGGAAAGGATATTAATGACAAAACAACGGTATCGATTCCTTTTTCATTTGACCCCTCAATGAGAGTTGATGAACTAAAGGTCGCTTATCTAAAAGAGGACATTGAAAAAGACACCACCAAGGGGAAAGAAAATTTACTAAAAGCCCTTGAAACCTTCAAGGAAATGGGAATCGAACCTATACCGGTAAAGTTACCAACCGATGCTCCATATAATGGTTTTGATATCATTTTACGAGCTGAGTCAGGAGCTTTTTTTGATGAACTGGTACGTTCAGAACAGGTAGATATCATGGTCGAGCAACACAAGAGGTCTCGCGCAAATTCGTTGCGCCAGTCTCGTTTTATTCCAGCTGTTGAATACTTGCAAGCCAACCGGCATAGACAGCTACTTATTGAAAAAATGCATCAAATCATGAAAGACTATGACGTGTTGATATCTCCGTCATTTGGCAACCGGCAACTGGTAATCACCAATCTAACAGGTCACCCCGTGATTGCCATACCTACAGGGTTAGATGACAAAAACCTCCCAACCAGTTTGACCTTGGTTGGCAATCTTTATGATGAAGGAAAAATTCTTTTATTGGCGCAACGATTTCAAGAAATCACTGAGTATGATGAATTGCATCCCAAAGGGTATGATTAAACCCTCGTAACGCAGTTCCAACTCATCATTTAGGGTTAAACCTTGCGCCCGTCTAAAAGATTGATGATTCGAGAACCGTAGGCAGCGTTTTTCTCGGAGTGCGTTACCTGAATAATCGTTACACCTTCTTGATTTAACTGTTTAAAGAGCTCCATAATCTCTTCCCCCTGCTTTGAGTTTAGATTTCCAGTAGGTTCATCCGCCAAAATCAACTTTGGTTTTCCAATCAAGGCTCGGGCTACGCCTACCAACTGTTGTTGGCCGCCGCTCAATTGTGCTGGGAAAAGGTCTTTTTTCCCAACAATATTGAATCGGTCCAACATATCAGCTACCATGGCCTTACGTTCCGCTCCTTTATATTTTTTGTAAAGCAGGGGCATCTCCAGATTTTCGTAAACCGTAAGATCATCCAATAAATGATAGGCCTGAAATACAAAGCCAATATATTCTTTGTATAGGTTTGAACGATGTTTTTCTTTGAGGCTATGAACCGATTCGTCAAAAAAGAAATACTCTCCTTCATTGAATTGGTCCAACATTCCAATTACGTTCAGCAAGGTAGATTTACCCGAACCCGAAGGCCCCATTATTGATATAAACTCACCCTCTTTAACTGAAAGGTTGATGTCTTTTAATAGAAAGATTCTTTGGCCACCTGAATTGACCCATTTAAAAATATTTTTAAGTTCTAAAAGCATGTTATGTGTTTTATTTTATTCGTCCTTAAGTGCGTGAACTGGGTTCTTGTTCGCTGCATTTATTGCTTGACTACCAACAGTTAATAAGGCCACGAAAATGGCCAAAACTCCAGCCCCCACAAAATAGCCGGCATGAAGCGAAATTTTGTACGCAAATTGCGATAGCCAATTAGAAGCCAATAAATAGGCGATTGGCAACGCAATACTAATTGAAATAAGCACTAACCTAATAAATTCGCTCGAAAGCATAACGGTAACCTGAGAAACGGTTTGCCCCAAGACCTTTCTAATGCTGATTTCCTTTTTTCTCCGTTCTGCTGAAAAGGCAGCTAGACCAAAAAGACCTAGACAAGAGATTAAAATCGCCATACCTGCAAAATATTTTGAAAGTGTCGACACCCTTTGTTCTGATTGATACAAATCTTGGTATTGCCTATCTAAAAACCGAAAATCGAAAGCAAGGCCAGGGTTGAATTCATGGTACAACTTTTCAAGAGATGCAATTGTATTTTTTTCTTCACCGGCCTTAATTTTCACCACCAAATTGCTTACCCATTCTGTTCTACACAATAAGGCCATAGGGGCGATTTCGTTGTAAAGCGATTGAATATTAAAATCTTTGACTACACCAATTATTTCACGATTAGGGCCTCGCATGTCAATTATCGTTCCAATGGGATTTTCAAGCCCCATGACCTCAACCGCCTTTTCGTTGAGTATAATTTTTGATTCGTTGTCGGGCTTCTCATTGATGTATGATCTACCCTCTTTCAATTCGATGCCCATTGTTTCAATAAATTCTGGACCGACATGTGCATGTCTGAACCTAATATGTTTGGACTCTTCGGTCTGACCAGGCCAGGAATGCC
>CAYNUM010000400.1:0-3164 GCA_964400025.1 uncultured Croceivirga sp. | reverse complement strand
AGTGGAGTAACATCTACAATTTCCGTCACCTCTATTCCAGCGTTGTGAATAGTACGAATTGCAGATTCTCTTCCGTTTCCAGGTCCTTTTACGAACACTTTTACTTTTCTTAGTCCTGCCTCATGAGCTACTTTTGAACATTCTTCAGCAGCTACCTGAGCGGCGTAAGGAGTGTTTTTCTTGGAACCGCGGAAACCCATTTTTCCAGCTGACGACCAAGAGATTACATCTCCCCTTTTATTGGTCAAAGAAATAATGATATTGTTAAAAGAGGCAGTGATGTGTGCTTCACCAGTTGCATCGACAATAACCTTTCTTTTCTTTGCAGTTTTTGTATTAGCTTTTGCCATCGTTTTAGTTTGTAGTTGTTAGTTTATAGTTGTTAGAATCCTAAACATTTCTATTTCAAGCAGATTCATCTAACAGCTAACTACTAATGACTATTATTATTTAGTCGCCTTTTTCTTGTTAGCAACCGTTTTACGTTTTCCTTTTCTTGTCCTAGAGTTATTCTTGGTACGTTGACCTCGAAGTGGCAGACCTGCCCTGTGACGAATTCCCCTTTGACAACCAATATCCATCAATCGCTTAATGTTCAATTGAGTCTCTGAGCGTAATTCACCTTCAATGGTATACTCTCCTACAGCCTCACGTATTTTTCCGATTTGATCATCGTTCCAATCAGAGACTTTGATGTCTTCGTCAACACCGGCCTTTTCCAAAATTTCCTGAGCTCGGCTATTGCCGATACCGTAGATGTAGGTAAGTGCTATCGCACCTCTTTTTTGTTTTGGTATATCAACACCTGCAATTCTTGCCATAATTACCCTTGTCTTTGTTTAAATCTAGGATTCTTTTTGTTGATTACATACAGCCTGCCTTTTCTGCGAACAATCTTGCAGTCTGCACTTCTTTTCTTTATTGATGCCCTAACTTTCATTTCTAAAGTTTCTTAATATCTGTACGTAATTCTTGCTTTTGTTAAATCATATGGACTCATCTCTAACTTCACCTTATCCCCTGGTAACAATTTAATGTAATGCATACGCATTTTTCCAGAGATATGGGCCGTTACAATGTGACCATTTTCTAATTCTACTCGAAACATTGCATTAGACAATGCTTCGATAATAGTTCCGTCTTGTTCTATAGCCGGTTGTTTTGCCATGCTATGCTACTTTTCTGTTTTTACCGGTTTTCATCAAACCATCATAGTGTCTGTTCAATAAGTAAGAGTTTACCTGTTGAACTGTATCGATGGCTACACCAACCATAATCAATAATGAGGTACCACCATAAAACAATGCCCATCCTGCTTGTACATCCATCAACTTAACTACGATTGCCGGTAAAATGGCCAACAAGGCCAAAAACACGGATCCAGGAAAAGTAATCAATGACATTATCTTGTCAAGATAGTCTGCGGTTTCCTTACCAGGTCGAATACCCGGAATGAATCCACCGCTACGTTTTAAATCATCTGCCATCTTATTGGTAGGAACAGTGATTGCAGTATAGAAATACGTAAATATGATTATCAATACCGCAAATAATACGTTATACCAAAGTCCAAAAATGTCTGCAAAATTCACTTCCATCCATTGCCCTACAGCAGTATCATTGAAGGTACTACCGACCAAACTGGGCACAAACATAATTGCTTGTGCAAAGATGATAGGCATTACACCAGATGCATTCAATTTTAAAGGAATGTATTGGCGTGAACCCATCACATTTTTTTCATACCCCCCTGAAGCACTTCTTCTGGCATACTGTACCGGTATTTGACGAATGGCCATTACTAAAAGAACACTTGCCAAAATCACCAAGAACCAAATGATAACCTCAATCAAAATGAACATTAGTCCACCTGTATTGTTTGTGGTTCTCGAAATAAACTCTTGAACAAAAGATTGCGGCATGGTCGCAATGATACCAATCATGATAAGTAATGAAATACCATTACCGATACCTTTATCTGTAATTTTCTCACCTAACCACATGGCAAAAACACAACCTGTCACCAAAATGATTACGGCTGGAATGATAAAGTCAGGGCCTTTACCTAAAACAAAAGCACTATCTGGCACACCCAAAGCTCCCAACCCGTATAAATAAGCTGGTGCTTGAACGATACAGATTGCAATGGTCAACCAACGAGTAATCTGATTTTTTGTCTTACGCCCGCTCTCACCCTCTTTATCCAATTTTTGTAGGTATGGAATGGCAATACTCATCAACTGCACAACAATGGATGCAGAGATATATGGCATAATACCCAAGGCAAAAACCGAAGCATTTGCAAATGCCCCACCTGTAAATGCATTCAGAATTCCAAGAATTCCTTGCTCAGTATTGGATGTGAGTTCGGCCAATTGAGTAGTATCGATACCCGGTAAGACTACTTGAGCACCAAAACGGTATACCAAAAGCAATCCTAAGGTCACCAAGATACGTTGTCTTAGCTCCTCAATTTTCCAGATATTCGATATTGTCTCAATAAATTTTTTCATACTTCAGTTTTATAAACTTATTGCTTCACCACCAGCAGCTTCGATAGCAGCTTTGGCCGATGCACTAAATTTATGTGCAGACACTTTAAGTTTGGCCTTCAATTCACCATCACCTAAAATTTTCACCAATTCATTCTTTCGCACCAATCTATTCTCAACAAGGTTGTCAAAAGTGACTTCTCCTTTCACAACTTTATTATCTACCAATGCTTGAAGCTCATCAAGATTTATAGGTTGGTATTCTTTACGATTAATGTTCTTGAAACCGAATTTCGGAACTCTTCTTTGAAGTGGCATTTGACCTCCTTCAAAACCAATCTTTTTCGAATAACCTGATCTTGACTTGGCTCCTTTATGACCACGAGCGGCAGTTCCACCTTTACCTGAACCTTGACCTCTTCCTAGTCTTTTTCCTTCTCTTTGGGTAGAACCCTCAGCTGGCTTTAAATTGCTTAAATCCATGTTGTGTTCTTTTAAGCTTCCTCTGTGGAAACCAAGTGTTTTACTTTATTAATCATTCCAAGGATGTTAGGGGTGTCATCGTGTTCAACAACTTGGCCTAACTTTCGAAGTCCGAGTGCAGTTAAAGTCCTTTTTTGGTCTTGAGGTCTCTTAATTGCACTTTTGACCTGCTTCACTTTAATCTTCGCC
>CAYNUM010000399.1:0-3165 GCA_964400025.1 uncultured Croceivirga sp. | reverse complement strand
GAAAATATATTGCAGTAAATTCTCCTATAAAATTGATTTTTTATCCGACAGAAAAAATGAGACACATACCCATTATTTGGAAACCTTGGTTGAAAGCAATTACTATGACAAATTATTGTCACGTGTAAAAAATGAATATCCAGAAGCAAGTTTTTCAAAACAATTTGAAAAAGAACTAAAGGCGGATAAAAACTTCATCTCGATTGGCACCACCGAGGAATCCGGTTTTGAATTCCAATGGACCTACCTGCTCTTTCCAGTATTCATCTTAGCATTGATTGTTGCATTTGTAGCCTATTCCAAAAAGAGAAAGCATCAAGCTGTGTTTTCATCACTTACCGCTCAAGAATTAAAAGTCGCTGAGGCCATACTAGCAAAAAAAACAAACAAAGAAATTGCGACCGAACTGTTCATCAGCCATAGCACTGTAAAGACCCACGTAAACAACATCTACAAAAAACTGGGAATATCCTCAAGGCAAGAACTTCAATCGAAGTTTTAAAAATCCACCGGGGGTCTAGACCTCATTTCAAACGGCCAATTCTGGCGTTGACTATCGATTCTATTGATTTTCGAAGAAAACTAAAATCATGAAGAAACGCTTTTTGTTTATTGCATTATGTGCCTGTTTGGCCTCATTCGGTCAAATCAAAGATGAGATTACCCTTGAGAATGGAAGTAAGTTCCTTTTAGGTCAAATCACCCAGGAAGACTTAAAAAAGGAACCATATCTGAACTGGTATCAAGATAATTATTCAAAATACCAGATCAACAATGAATCAGTCGATTCCTTTGCCGAAGCATTGAAACAACATAATGTATTGCTTTTTATGGGTACCTGGTGTGGTGACAGTAAACGCGAAGTACCTAAAATGGTGAAAATCTTAAATGAAGCCGACTTTCCTACAGAACAGTTAAAAATTGTCGCTGTTGACAGAAGAAAGGAATTTTACAAAAAAAGCCCCAATGGCGAAGAATGGGGGTTGGACATTCGTAGGGTTCCGACACTTATCTTCCTGAAAAATGGCAAAGAGGTCAATCGTATTGTTGAAAGTCCGATAAGCTCATTGGAAGAAGATTTTTCATCAATCTTAAATGGCGATCAGTACACGCCCAATTATAGTATGGTCAACAAATAAAGCTGAAAAGTAAAGCTGTACAGATTAAAGCGCAAAAGTGTAATTTTGCGCTTTAATTTTTTTGAAAAGTCCGAGCAAATGCAGCTTTCTGAGCAAGAATTAGTACGCCGAGAAAAATTGACCAAATTGCGCGAGATGGGCATCGACCCCTACCCTGCAGCACTTTACCCAGTTGATGCCACTTCCAAGAGCATTAAAGCCAATTTTGAAAATGGCAAAAAAGTAATTATCGCAGGTCGGTTAATGTCACGTCGTATTCAAGGTAAAGCATCATTTGCTGAACTTCAAGACAGCCAAGGGCGAATTCAGGTATATTTCAACCGCGATGAAATCTGCTCGAGCGATGACAAAACGCATTACAACGAGGTTTATAAAAAGTTACTGGATATAGGCGATTTTATCGGGGTTGAAGGCGAACTTTTTACTACCCAGGTAGGTGAAAAAACAGTGATGGTAAAGGACTTCACCATACTGAGCAAATCCCTTCGACCACTTCCGCTTCCCAAAGTGGATGCCGAAGGTAACACTTACGACGAATTCAATGACCCCGAACTTCGGTACCGTCAACGTTATGTTGATTTGGTGGTCAATCCGAAAGTGAAAGAGACCTTTATCAAACGTACCAAAATCACCAATAGCATTCGTGAATTCTACAATGCCAAGGGGTACCTAGAGGTCGAAACTCCTATCTTACAGCCAATACCTGGTGGAGCTGCAGCACGACCTTTTTTGACACATCACAACGCCTTGAACATTCCACTGTACCTGCGTATCGCAAATGAACTATATCTAAAGCGATTGATTGTTGGCGGGTTCGATGGTGTCTATGAGTTCTCGAAGGACTTTCGCAACGAGGGCATGGACCGAACCCACAACCCAGAATTCACGGTGATGGAACTCTATGTTTCCTATAAGGACTACCATTGGATGATGGACACCACGGAGCAACTACTTGAAAAGGTAGCCAAAGATGCTACAGGAGGTACCAAAATCACCGTTGGAGACAATGAAATTGAATTTAAAGCCCCTTATCCACGTGTGCCCATTCTTGAGGCCATAAAAGAACACACGGGCATAGATGTTTCCGGCATGGAAGAAGAACAACTTCGTGAAACAGCAAAGGGTCTTGGTCTCGAGGTTGATGAAACCATGGGAGTGGGTAAATTGATTGATGAAATCTTTGGTGAGAAATGTGAGCATAATTATGTGCAACCCACCTTTATCACCGACTATCCAAAAGAGATGAGCCCCTTAACAAAGGGCCATAGAAGTAAACCCGGTTTGACCGAACGTTTTGAGTTGATGGTAAATGGTAAGGAATTGGCCAATGCCTATTCAGAGCTCAATGATCCCATCGATCAACGCGAACGTTTTGAAGAGCAATTAAAGCTTTCAGAAAAAGGTGATGATGAGGCCATGTTCATCGACCAAGACTTTTTACGTGCCTTGGAATATGGAATGCCCCCCACTTCAGGTATCGGTATCGGTATAGACCGATTGGTTATGCTGATGACCAACAATTCAAGTATTCAAGAGGTTTTGTTCTTCCCACAAATGCGACCAGAGAAAAAGCAGGTTGAGTTAACCGAAGAGGAAAAACTGGTTTTTGAACTCCTTAAAAAGGAAGACAAAATGCCGTTGGCTGACTTAAAAACACAAAGTGGGCTGTCCAATAAAAAGTGGGACAAGACCATTAAGTCGCTGAACAAAAACAAGATAACTGAGGTTACCAAAACCGATGACGGGTTGTTCGTAGCATTGATTTGACCTATATTTAGGAAATATCAACAACGTACCGAACAAATGCGAAAAAAAATAATCAAAGGTTTATTGGCCATTGGGCTATTGGTTTTAATACTTCATCTCTATAACTTGGGCCAACGGCCTGACAAGGAATACCCTTCATTCCCTATGAGTCCAGAGAATAGTGCTTCAACCGTTCATGACAGTGTACCACTGCGTGAAGTAGTGGTAGTAGGTAATAATTGGGATGGTGTTTTGACCATTTTCGACCCAAATACCTATG
>CAYNUM010000398.1:0-3168 GCA_964400025.1 uncultured Croceivirga sp. | reverse complement strand
AACGCAAGGTCGATGCTAGGGTACACGACCTGAATGTTAGTTTGGAAGCGAATAAAATATTTGAGAACGGAAAGTAATGAACAAACTAAGGGAAGCGGGATTATTTGGTGGCGCATTGGTCACACTTTCGGGATCGTTGGCAAAACGGTACAACGAATGTTTGGCCATGCTCGGTGTTACCCCTACCAAGCTGAAAACGTTTTCTGTTGATGGCATGGGCTGGAGCCCTGAAGTAGCCGTCGAAAAAAAGGAAAATTACTATCTGAACACTGGCGAGGCCAATGTCAATGCGATTATTATTTCCCCAGACCAAAAAGGTAAGCCGGCGCATATGCCTTCACATAGTTTTGACCGAGATGTGATGGAGGCTGTTTTTGCTGCCTATGGTCAAGAAATAAGGGATATTACCAAAGATTCGGCTTTGGTTTTGCATTTGGACCAAAAGATAGATGCACTGTTTGAGCCTTTTGACCTTTTGCAATATGATAAAATCGAAGTGACCTTCGCCCTGTTGAACGATTTGGACAAAAAGCAGATGGAACAACAGGCATATATCAACCTGTTTGAGCGTGACAATAATTTTATTGATAGAGAAGTGCACAACCAACTCTTAAAATCGGTCAAACAATTCGGCGACTTGCGTGGGCGAAAATTGAAATTAGACCCCTTCACCCTCGATTTGAATTCCTTTTACACTCGTGCCTTCGGAGGAGTGTTTGTTTTAAAGGATTTCAAGGAAGAAATATTGATTTTCGAGGATAAGAAGGTATTTCAAAATGCCATCGATGATACGGCACATCAGGTATTACTTTTTCATAAAGACCATGATGAATTGCTCGAGGCTTTGATCAACAACAATGTCCTTCACAAAGATTTTAAAGATGCCATGCGAACCCCGCGGTATGCCCGCATCAAAAAACATGTTTTTGTGGAGGAAATTAAGAAAACAGAACATCCACTGAGTGAGATTCTTGACAGCCATTTTTTGTTTAAAAAATACATGAACACACTGCCTCAAGAAATTCAAAAACGCATTTCAGGGGTAGAGCGCTATTTTCAACGATTGATTGTCGACAAGAACCTCAAATTACAAGATTACGTCGATGCGCATTTCATGAAGGTTTTGCATGAGCCCCACCCTTCTTTGCAAGAAGAAGTGGAAGAATTGGTTTGGAAACTGCTTTCAAAAATAGTTCCCAAAGACCCAGTACATATGTATTGGTACGACAAGGAGCAATTTTATGCAATGTATAGCAGTTGGCGACCCGATTATCAAGATTGGGTAATTGAAGAAATATTGGAAAATAACAAAAAACAGGGGGTATGACACTTGAGATCATTGTATTTATCGGGGCGATTCTTTTCGGAATTGTTTGGTACCTAAGAGAATCAAAAAACAACGCCATCTATCGTTTGGCAAACAAAATCACTCATGCTAAAGATCTGCAAATGAAACCTGAAAACAAAAAAGGTTTTGTACACGAACAACCTTTTTTAATGCGACTGGTATGGGTAACCGTACTGTTTTCGGTAGGTGCGGGTATTGTCACATTTGTCACTCCAATAAACGTTTTTTTCATTCAATATTTCGCTTCTACCATCGTGGGGACCTTAATAGGAACCTACATCGCGTCTGCTTTCATTGGGGCCAAAGACGCGACAAGCCAAGAAAACTTGGAAAAGGCATTTGACAAGGGAAAAGAGTTTGTGGAAGATTTGATTGAAGGAGAGGAAGAAGTTCAAGAAAAGTTGACCGAAACGAAAAGCGAACCTGAACCATTGCCAAAAGCAAAAAAATCGGCCCGTGACCGATTAAAGGATAAGGGGATGATAAAATAATTTTTCAAACGGTAAGCAGGTGATTCAATATCTATATTGGGCCCTGTTCATTTTAGGCTTTGTGGCATTGTATTTTGCCTTCAAACTATATAATGAAACAGAGGATCTTTTGAAAACTGGAATCAAGACCCAGGCAGTGGTTAAAACACTGATAGAGGTTCATGATGAAGACGGTACCATGTACAAACCCGTTTTTGGGTTTAAGGATAGATCAAATGTTTCTAGGGAATTCGTTAGTTCGGTAAGCTCGCGGCCTGCCGCATACAAAATAGGAGAAAAGGTCAAGATAGTATACAATCCAGAGGACTATAAAGAGGTGAAGGTCATCTCATATTGGGGCCTGTATCGTTGGAGCATAATTTTATGCTGTATTGCAGTTCCACTAATAGTAATTGGAGGGGGTTATTTGCTTTACACTAAAGCGTAATGGTCCATAAATCTTAAAAATCAAACCATGATAAAATCATATTGGAAAAAAGGGAGCAAACAAAAACGTATCGTTATTCTAATAGGGATTGTACTGGTTTTACTGTTGTTTTTCCTAAGGGATGATTATCAACCTGCACTTTTATTTTTAAGGAAGTACATCTTTCTTATCATTCTTGGAGGGCTGTTCTTGTGGTTCACCTTGAATCGGTTTCGTAACGCTGCAAGCGCGGGAAGACGTATTTTAATTTTGGTGGGAATCATCGCTTTCTTCGCAACGCTTTGGTTTTTTGGGTTCAAAATGAACTTCTATGGTTATATGCAGACCTACAATGTATTCAACAACTTAAATCTTGAAGAACTCGATGAGTTGCCATTGACCCAAAATGAACGTATTCAGCCCTTTAATAATATCGTTACCATGGCCTATGAATCTGTGGGCGAAACGCAAGAGGTATCCCTACCCCAGTTGGTTCGGGTCGATGGCACCAATCAATGGACCATGGCCGTGCAGCCCGCAAAAGAATACACTTGGCAACGAATCAATGATAATACCGAAGAGATTTTTTTGGTTGAAAGTACTTCACCATTTCCTCGCTTTTCAAACGAAAATAGAGTGCCTGTAACGTTCTCCATTGGTGAATCGCTGGCCTTTAGCCGAAACACGTATAATGCGGTGGTACAACGGTTCAATATTTTTCAATTGTTCACCATGGAGCCCAGTGATGTTTTCTATATGAAAAACGACGAAGGCAATTGGGTACAGGTGGTCAACCTAATCAAATGGAAAGGCTTTTTCTTTCCGTATCCCACATATGGAGGCGTTATGGTCGTTGATTCTGGCGAGCATGATTTTAACGATTATCTCGAACGCATCACCATAGGGAAAGGAACCTACATCCC
>CAYNUM010000397.1:0-3171 GCA_964400025.1 uncultured Croceivirga sp. | reverse complement strand
GAATTACGGGTAAGACCTATCTGCCCATGTTTTTGAATGAGGTGTTCTCAAAGGTATATGGTGATAATGAAAAAACACTTGAAAAAGAGGATGTGCTGGGCAACAAAAGCTCAGGCTTTGGCGGTAATCAAGCGATAACGGCTTTTGTAGAGGACTTATATTCCGACTACAATATCTATGATAATTATCTGAAATTCTTTGATAAAAGTTTTACCAGTCCGCTATCAAAAACAGGAGTTGATGTCTACAATTATGTATTATCTGACAGTACTTTTATCGATAATAAATGGTGCTACAATATTATTTATTATCCAAGAAGAAAAAATGAACTCACCTTCAAGGGAGATTTTTGGGTGAACGATACCACTTATGCCATAAAAAAAATAAACATGGAAGTGGTTAAAAGCGCTAATATCAACTGGGTCAAAGAAATCTATATTGAACAAGATTTTGATGTGGTCAGTGATTCGGTCTTTCTATTGAAACGCGATTATATGCTGACGGATTTTGCTTTTTCGAAGAAAGAGAAATCCCGTGGGGTTTACGGAAAACGAACTACGGTTTTTGATAATTATAAGTTCGATTTAGACCGGCCTGAAGATTTTTACAAGGCTGAATCAGACCCCTATGACCCCCGTGTTTTTGCTCAGGACAGTATTTTTTGGAAGAATGCACGATTGGAACAATTGAACGAGGAAGAGGCCGGAATTTTTAAGTTGTTGGATACGTTAAAGACCGTTCCAAAATTCAGAACCTACTATGATATTGTAAGCATACTTGGTTCGGGTTATGTTGAAATCGATAAGTGGAATATTGATATTGGCGACATCTACAGCACCTTTGGTTTCAATGATGCAGAAGGTATTCGACTTCGTGGAGGGGCGCGTACCTACTTTGGTCAAAATGATACTTGGCGACTTGAGGGTTATATGGCCTACGGCTTTGATGACAAGAAATTCAAACATGGACTTTCGGGTAAGTTTCTTTTGGATAGAAAAACACGACTGATTCTTTCAGGGGGCAATCGTAGGGATATCGAACAACTTGGAATCAGTTTGACAAGTACTACCGATGTATTAGGCCGAAGTATTGCCTCATCGGCATTGGTGACGGTTGGTAACAATAATCGACTGAGCAATATTAATCTTTCGGTTTTGGCCTTGGAGATGGAGCCGTGGAAGAACTTTCGGTTCCGGGTGGGCAGTTCATTTCGCACATTAAGTTCAATGATTTTAGTCTGGACTATGTTGATCCTGATGCTCCTAATGGTATTTCCTCTGAAGTAAAACAGTTCGACTTAAATACTACCTTGATTTACACTCCCGGCCGGCGAACAATTGGTTATGGGGTGGAACGAAGTGATGTCAATGAAAACTATAGCACGTTGGTGCTGAACTATACAAGGGGCTCAGAAGGGTTCTTGGAAAGTGATTTTGATTATCATCGCCTTCAATTTTCATACACACAGCCTTGGCAACTTGGTGGTTTTGGCCGTTTATGGAGCACGGTGGAATTGGGTAGAACTTTTGGTGAAGTTCCATTGGGGCTACTAAGTGTTATTCCTGGTAATCAGACCCTATTTTCTTTGTACAATACTTTTCCCAATCTCGATTTTTACGAGTTTGTGACCGATACCTATGCCACTATACATCTGGAGCATAATTTTAATGGACGGATATTTTCTAGAATTCCGTTGTTGAGAAAACTCAACTTAAGGGAGATTGTAGGGATACGCGGAGCTTGGGGTTCCATATCTGATAAAAATATTGCCCTTAGTGCCCCGACCAACATTCCATTGCTTGCTCCCAACAAGGAACCTTACTGGGAATATTCCTTCGGAATCGGAAATATTTTTAAAATTTTCAGGATAGATTTTAATTTCCGTGGAAACTACTTGGACGCCCCCGAAGCCAGACCCTTTGGGGTGACCGGTTCTTTTGGATTTAGTTTCTGACCTGCGTTTCATTTGAGCTCATCGAAGTGGGCTTGATGTCTTAAAGATTTAATGCTTCAATAACATATGCCGGACAATTTCCTGTAATTGATTGCGTTGCCATACCTTTATGCAAGTAAACTTTAAAAAATGTCCGAAAAAGAAGAAATCACCTTTGACGTCCTGATTGAAATTCCAAAAGGAAGTCGCAATAAATATGAGTACGACTTTACACTACATAAAATTCGATTTGATCGTACCTTGTTCTCTTCGATGATGTATCCTGGCGACTATGGTTTTGTGCCCGAAACCTTGGCTTTGGATAAAGATCCATTGGATGTTTTGGTTTTGGGTACCGAGCCCACATATCCCATGGTGGTTATGGAAGTGAAGCCTATCGGTGTTTTTCACATGACAGATGAAAAAGGTCCCGATGAAAAAATTATCTGCGTTCCGGTAAGTGACCCTATTTGGAACAAAAAGGAGGATATCAGCGATATCAATGCCCATAGATTAAAAGAAATTGAACACTTCTTCAAGGTTTATAAAGACCTCGAAGAAAAGAAAGTGGATACCGGTGGTTGGAGCGGCGCAGATGTTGCCAAAGAAATCTACAAGAAGTGCGTGCAACGCTATGAAGAAAGTGAGCATAAAAAGAAGCGAACCTTTATCATTTAAGAACTTCAAAATGAAAGAAAAAGCCTGTTTTCAAATCGAAAATGGGCTTTTTTTATTCGTATGCATTTTACTACATTTGCACCCATTAAAAATTCTTAAAAAAAACTAAAAATTAACTGATAAATTATGGAACAAATCGTAACATTTTTACCTGCATTTGGGGTATTGGGCCTTTTGTATGTCTTCATTAGAAGCGCATGGGTTTCAAAGCAAGATGTTGGTGAGGAGAAAATGGCCAAAATAGCCAAAAACATTGCCGATGGGGCGATGTCTTTCCTGAAAGCAGAGTATAAGATATTGAGCATTTTTGTTGCTGCGGTAGCGGTGCTATTATACTTCAAGGGTAGCAGCGAAGCTGGTAGTAATGGAATGGTAGCTGTTTCATTTATTGTTGGTGCGATTTGTTCTGCATTGGCCGGTTTTATCGGTATGAAGGTCGCTACCAAAGCTAACGTTAGAACTACTCAAGCCGCCCGTACTTCTTTGGGTAAAGCCCTTGAAGTGGCCTTTGCTGGAGGAGCTGTAATGGGTCTTGGTGTAGTTGGTCTTGGTGTATTGGG
>CAYNUM010000396.1:0-3173 GCA_964400025.1 uncultured Croceivirga sp. | reverse complement strand
TAAATCCAGAACGGGAAATACAAGCGTTCGTTATGACGTTAACCGGAATCAACAATAAAATGTTGCGCTCGGCACCCAAGTTTCACGAAGTCGCCAAAAGAATTATTGAAATAACCCAAGATGCCGTAATTGTAGCTCACAATGCGCAATTTGACTATAGAATCTTAAGAACGGAATTCCGAAGACTGGGTTATAACTTCGAACGAAAAACCCTTTGCACCGTAGATCTTTCCAAAAAATTATTACCTGATGCCGAATCACATAGTTTGGGTAAGCTTGTACGTTCATTGGGTATTCCCGTAAGCGATAGGCATCGAGCCAACGGCGATGCCCTAGCCACCTTAAAGCTCTTCAAACTGTTGCTGGCTAAGGATAGTGACAAATCAATTGTCAAAGAGATAATACGTGCTGAAACCTTAGGCGAACTTACAGAGCGACAATTAGATATTGTTGAGGCACTCCCCTCAGAGACCGGAGTATATTATATTCACGACAAAGAAGGTGAAATCATTTTCTTGGCCAAAACCAGGAATATAAAGAAGCGTGTAAACCAACACTTTACCAATGAGGGTCGCCAAGCTAGGGCGATTCAAAAAACAACAAGAAAAGTAACCTATGAACGAACTGGCAGTTCGCTGGCGGCAGTTTTAAAAGAAGGGTTTGAACTGAAAAAGAATAGGCCCAAATTGAATAAAAATTATCCAGAACGGGCATTTTCCCATGGGGTCTATATTTACGAAAAAGGAAATGGCCATCTAGAATTATGCGCCGAACGAGCCAATGGACAAGCCAGAAGGTTGAGCAGTTTCAATTCACTCAAAGCATCAAAGAACTTTTTGGATAAAGTTCTGGATTCGAAAAAAGAAACAGGGGGGCTCGACCATAACGAATTTATCATTGAGACAGAGAAAAAGTATAGTTTGCAAAATAGAAACCTCTTGCTCATAGATAAAGGGCGACAACTTGGTGAGAAATGTGTCTTTCTGATAAAGAATGGTGTTTTTCAAGGTTTTGGTTATGCTGACCTCAACCATCAAATAAATAATATTCCTATCTTGGAATCAATAATCACCCCTATGGAAGGGGATTCCAGCACCACTTTTATCATAGAATCTTACCTACGACAGCACAGCATAAAAATGGTAGAACTATAGAGTAAAGCATTTTTGAAATACAACAAACCACATAGGAGCTGGAGGGCCACCCTTCACGAAGTGATTTATGGCACACGGACCACTGCAGGCAAGTGGTTCGACATTATCTTATTGGTTGTCATCGTTTACAGCGTAATCGTGGTCATGTTGGAAAGTGTTCCGCGATATGATAACAAATACCATGACTTCTTCAATATATCTGAATGGGTCGTGACCATTCTATTCACCATAGAATATATTCTTCGCTTGGTTTGTATAAAAAAGCCCAGTAAGTACGTATTCAGTTTTTTTGGCATTGTTGATTTCTTATCGACCATACCGAAATACCTCTCATTCTTTTTCGTTGGCACACAATATTTTACAGCTTTTCGGGCATTACGTCTGTTACGAATATTCAGAATATTAAAATTGGTAAGGTATACAGGGGCCTCAAATAATCTTATCAAGGCATTGAACGCTAGCAGGACCAAAATCTTAATATTTATCTTCTTTGTTCTCGTAGTCTCCATTCTCTTAGGTACGGTCATGTACTTGGTCGAAGGTCCTGAACATGGATTTAATAGCATTCCCCACAGTGTATACTGGACTATTGTAACATTGACGACGGTAGGCTATGGCGATATTTCACCCGAAACAGGATTTGGCCAATTTTTGGCAACGTTTATCATGATTATTGGATATGGAATCATTGCCGTACCGACGGGTATCGTTTCAGCCGAATATGCCTCTGCAAGAGAAAAAATCAAAGAGGACGAAGGGCGTAGTTGCCCAAGTTGCGGTGCTGAAATACTGAGGGATGATGCCCACTATTGCAGAAAATGCGGTTATAAACTTGACGAGATTGATTAATGCAGAAGATTTTGATTGCCATTGTTGGGCCCACCGCGATTGGAAAAACTGACCGTGCCATAACACTTGCACAACATTTTGATACAGAAATTGTTTCGGCAGACTCAAGACAATTTTTTAAGGAAATGCAGATTGGCACTGCCGTTCCTTCAGATTCTGAACTACAACAAGTGGTTCATCATTTAATTCAACATAAAAGCATAAGCGATTCCTATACTGTAGGAGATTTTGAAAATGAGGCAATTGAATTATTGAATGAGTTGTTCAAAGAAAAGGATATTGCGGTTGTTGTTGGAGGAAGTGGTCTTTATATGGATGCCCTACTCTATGGTCTTGATGATTTTCCGGAAGTTAAACCAAGTATTCGAGCCCAATTGACCCACTCATTAAACGAAGATGGATTAGGTTCCCTACAGCAGCAACTTAAGGAGTTGGATCCCAAATATTATCAAAAAGTAGATTTAGAAAATCCCCATCGGGTCATTCGAGCACTTGAAGTATGTATAGCTTCAGGAATGCCATATTCCTCATTTCTAGGCAAAAAAAAGAAAAAACATGGGTTCAAACCCATTATTCTCGGTCTTAACGCAGAGCGCGAGGTTATCTATCAAAGAATAAATCAACGGGTTGATTTGATGATTCAAAACGGTTTGGTTGAGGAAGCTAAAGAACTATACGGAAAAAGACATCTAAATGCTCTCAATACTGTTGGTTACAAAGAACTTTTTGAATATTTCGATGGTATTCTGACACTAGAAGAAGTCATTTGGGAAATCAAAAAAAATACAAGGAGGTTTGCCAAACGTCAATTAACTTGGTACAGAAAGAACAAGGAAGTACATTGGATTAACCATGACCTGCCCAATAATAAATTAATTGAATTGGTGACGGAAAAAATTAAACCCATTACCAATGCCTAAGAATAACCTATTCGTCATCATGGGAGTATCAGGAACCGGCAAGACTACTATTGGTAAACTTCTCTCAGAGGCTCTCGAGCTACCTTTCTATGATGGAGACGATTTTCATCCCCAGGCAAATGTCGATAAAATGCGCAGTGGTGAACCACTAAATGATGACGATCGTCAAGGATGGCTCATTTCATTGAACACATTTTTAAAATCGAAAAGCGATTCGGGAGCAATTATTGCCTGTTCGGCATTGAAGTCA
>CAYNUM010000395.1:0-3207 GCA_964400025.1 uncultured Croceivirga sp. | reverse complement strand
CCATAAGACCTCATTGCGCCTTTTATTGTTGCCATTTATTTTCATTCGTTTTAATTAATGCAATTGCAGGAATACAGATTATAATCTATATATCTTTTAACATGTATATGTTATTAGGGGGAGAAAATCAATGTCTAAGATAAACCAAGAACTACAGAATTCCTATAGTCAAAAACCCCATATTTTCTAGGTTTTTACTGCACCTTGTATAAGAAACTTCGAACCAAGAGTTTGATTGAAAGTGAACTTAGCTCTTGTTTTTGGTATAAAACTCCAAAATCAGCTTCGCCAATTCCTCTCCTTGTTCTTCTTGAATAAAATGCCCGGCATGTAATATCTTATGGTCTTGCCCTTGGGTACCCGGTACAAGCTTTTGAAATATTTTTTCGGCACCACGCATAATGGCATCCTCATCACCGAAAACGGTTAAAAAGGGCTTTTTCCAGGCTTTTAACACTTCCCAGGCCTGAACATTTTTTTGGGCCTCGGGGTCTTGCAACGCAATCGGCACCAAAGTCGGGAACATTCTGGCCCCTGCCTTGTACTCTTCCGAAGGAAAAGGCGCATTGTACGCTTCGTAGACTTTTTCTGAAAGCGGTTGCACCGTACCCATATCGATAACCTTGCCGATATTAAAACCCGGTGAATGTTGTGAATATTCCCTCCATTGCATAAAGCTTTCAGGCATTTCGACCATTCCCGTCGGTAAACCGGTATTCGAAGCGACAACCATTGAAAATCGATGTTCCATTTGGGTGATAATCCGTAAGCCCAATAATCCACCCCAATCTTGACAGAACAGCAAAATATCAGTGAGATCTAACTTTTCAATAAAAGTGGAGAGCCAGTTCATATGGTTTTGGTAGGAATAGGCTTTCTTCTCCACAATTTTATCTGATTTGCCAAAACCGATGAGGTCAGGAGCAATCACTCGAAAGTTCTGGCTAAGCCCAGGAATCATCTTTCGATACAAATACGACCAACTGGGTTCGCCATGGAGTAACAGCACTACTGGTCCATCGGTCAAACCTTCATCTAAATAGTGCATGTGTAGGCCCTTTTCCACTTCCAAATAATTGGATGGAAAATCATAGCCTTCTAAATTCTGAAACCGTTCTTCAGGAGTCTTTATAACTGTACTCATATCAATTGCTTTTTTATACCCTAATGGTAGGTTTCAAGTTAGCGAATTGTATTTATTTGAGCGGGTCCGGAACTACTTTTCTATGCTGTGAAGCAGTTGTTACTCGAGTATATCTTTTAATAGGTCGTAATAACGTTCGGCGATAAACTGCGCTCCCGCTTCATTGTAGTGCACAGGATCTGCCAAGAAGGAGTCGTTGAACCCTGTAGCCATATCAACCAATAGTACCTGGGAAGTGGCTGTTGTTTGTTCGTTGGCTATGGTGACCAAATCTTGGGTTATTTGATTGAAATAACCGGTTAACTCTTGCGTCATGATATCGCTTCGTGCCGGTGCCAACTGCTCGATTACAATGATGACATTGGCATTGGAGGCCTGTATCGCATCGATAATGGTATTAATATTGGTTATGGCCGCATCGTATGACAGACCTTGTAAGGCATCATTGCCCCCTGGGGAACTGAACAGCACGATATCAGGCGCTCCAGTCTCGGCTAACCATGAGTCGATTTCATTGGAGATTTGACCTGAGGTCCAACCCCCGCGGCCTTCATGGTCAGTGTCAAACGACTGGTTTTGAAAGGTAGGGTAGGAGGCTCCATCGTTTTGGGTTCCGATATAGTCAAAATCAATTTCGTTATCGACCAATAATTTCCAAAGTTCATATCTGAAACTTTCGTAATTAGGGCGCGCACCGGCGACCCGTGAAGCGCCCAATGGCATGATTTTGTTTTTTGAAGTGACGGGCTGCAGTACCTCTTCTGGTGTTGTTTCGTTTTCATCACTACAGGATAGAAAAGCTAGAAACAGGAGTACAAAAAGTATATTGATTTTTTTCATTTGATGTTTTTTATTTAGAACCAGAAAGTTCATGGTTACCCTACCCCTAGTGATATATTAATCAGCCGTTTTAATGATTTTTCTTGAAACGGAACTACCACTTTCCAAATCTACAATGCGCAATACATAAAAACCAGCGGAAAGGCCGGAAAGATTGATTTCTGATTGACCATCTTGGAGCGAAAAGCTACGCACGAGTTGGCCGTTCATCGCGAAGGCCTGAATTTGACTTCGTTGCTGTAGACCTAAAAGCGTGACTGAACCCGATGTGGGATTTGGATAAAAGGAAACGACAAATCCATTGTTCTCGTCGTTCGGGCTATCGTTTCCTTTTTCGAATGCCGTCAGCTGTATTTCTGAAATTCCCGCACAGCTCGGGTCCCCATGATTCGATTGTGCTGACAGCAGTACGTATCTTGCTTCTATGGTATTGAAGGCATCGATTTTGAAACCAGCATAGTTTTCCTGACCGCTGGCCATAGGCAGGTTTCCGTTCCAAGCCAAATACCAATTGGTGCGATCGTTCGAAAAATGAACAGTTGTACCGTTAAATCCTTTGTTGGGTTCAAAATTATGATTGAAGACCAGCAATTCTGAAATAGTGTACACTGAACCTAGGTCATATAAAATCCAATGGGCAGCGGGTAAATCAGTATTTGGGCTCGCTTGTGTCTCACAGGACTCCCAACTGATTTCCCATTTCGAACCCGTTTCTGTGCACTGGCCATTGAGTTGTAAAAAGCCCAATAGCATTGATAGTATGATGAGGTTATTTTTCATAAGTACTAGATTAAAAATCCAACTGGAGCTGCTCCTGAAGTGGTATCGTAAAAGTTTCCAATATTGGGTAAAATGTCCTTAAGCTGCCCAGGTTGTACCCCAAACCAGAGGGCCAACTCGGCAAAATATTCATCCGTAGACAGACTTGGTATTACGACTCCATCTTCAATGACCCGATTGGCGTTTAGGGCCAAAGAGGGGTAGGTACCATACAATTGTTGCCCCTTGACCGCACCACCCATCACCATTACGCTACTGCCCCAAGCATGATCGGTACCGTTGCCATTAGAAGTCAAGGTCCGGGCAAAATCTGAAATGGTAAAGAGCGTCACCTGATTGGCCATGCCCATTTGTTCAATCGCCGCATTGAATTCACCTAAGCCTTTACTTATCATCGTCAGTAGGTTGCGGTGCGAGGTTAGCAATTCACCATGATTGTCCCA
>CAYNUM010000394.1:0-3213 GCA_964400025.1 uncultured Croceivirga sp. | reverse complement strand
GGTTTCTTCTACAATCCCGACTTAAGGGGCATATTCAAGAAAAAAACTAAGGCTTAGCGTTCGGTCGTCAAATCCTTATTAAATAGAATAATATGGGCACAGAAAAATTGATTTTTCATAACGACGAAAATCAGCAATTGGTAGGTAGATTAGAATTACCCGTTGACCGTCATCCACATAACTTTGTGCTGTTTGCACACTGTTTCACTTGTAATAAGAATCTATCTGCCGTGCGTAATATTTCAAAAGCATTGACCACTAATGGTTTTGGTGTTTTTCGATTTGATTTTACGGGCCTTGGTGAAAGTGAGGGTGAATTTGCAGATACCAATTTCTCAGGAAATGTCGCTGATTTGGTTGCTGCTGCTCGATTTTTGGAAGAACACTATGAATCCCCTTCATTGCTGATAGGTCATTCTTTAGGCGGTGCGGCCGTTATATTTGCTGCTGCTGAAATTGAATCGGTCAAAGCCGTTACTACTGTTGGGGCTCCTTCCAATCCTGTTCATGTCAAGCACTTATTAAAGAGTGGAATAGCAGAAATTGAAAAAACAGGTAAAGCAGTGGTCAACCTCAGCGGACGGGATTTTACCATAAAAAAACAATTCTTGGATGATTTAGAGGCCAAATCACTTCCTGAAGCGGTAAAAGCCTTAAGAAAACCTTTGCTCATTATGCATTCGCCACAAGATGACACTGTCGGCATAAAGAATGCCGAAGAAATCTATATCGCAGCACATCACCCAAAAAGTTTTGTTTCATTGGATGGAGCAGACCACCTTTTGTTCAACAAGAAGGATTCCGCCTACGTAGGCAACGTAGTTTCTGGGTGGGCAAAACGATATGTGGATATTACCGAAAAGGTTTCCACGGATTTAAAAACAAAGCACCAGGTCGTAGCCAGTTTAGATAATATTGACGGATTCACTACTCAAATGAAAGTTGGAAGTCATTATATGTTGGCCGACGAACCAGAAAGTTTTGGGGGAAATAACTTCGGCCCATCACCCTATGAATTGGTTTCCGCTGGCCTTTCAGCCTGTACCGTGATGACCTTACATATGTACGCCAAACGCAAAGGTTGGCCCTTAGAAAATGTTGAAGTACATACTTCCTACAGCAAAAGTCATGCGGAAGACTGTGAAAATTGTGAGGACAAAGGAGCTAAAATTGACACTTTTCACCGCGATTTAAAAGTAACGGGGAATTTAGATGATAAACAGCTGGAGCGTCTCGTTCAAATCGCAGATAAGTGCCCTGTTCATAAAACGTTGCACAGTGAGACACAAGTCATTACCAACTTGGTTTAAAATTACCTTCTCATATGTAAAACATCGAAATACTGCAGTTCAAGCTCAATGGCGGCTTTCTGAATATTTCGAAGTTTTCTAAAATATTCATCAATATGTAGGTCCCCTTGAAAAAGCTTTTCTTTCGCATTTTGATAGTCCTTACTAAAGGTTTTTCGTTTACTGCAATAAGCAATAAAATCAAGATACTTGCTAGGTCGGTGTACGGTCATGTGTTTAAAGCAATCATGGCAATGGGGGAAATGCCTTTTATATAGAATCAAACGGAAATAATTAAATTATAGTATTTCATCGGAAAAAATTAACAGTTAATCGATATTTTGAATGAATCCCCCAATAAATTTAGGGTTTCTGTTTATGTGAAATGACGTAATTTTCTGTACAATTTTTTTGCAATGCAAAGCATCGTTTTTGAAGTTTCGGTTCATGGAATGCATGGTATTATAATTCCAGATAAAATCGCCTTACCATTTATTGAAAAAGGTTATTCACGTGTTCGGGTAAAAGCTAGTTTTGACGAGATTACCATAGAGTTTTATGCAGCGCTTCGAAAGTATCGAGGTGAGTTTATCATGATGTTCAGTAAAAACAAGCAGAAAGAATTGGGGCTTTCTACGAACGATAATTTCCAATTACAACTCTTTGAAGACACTTCGAAGTACGGAGTAGAAGTACCAGAAGAATTTGAAGCGGTCATGTTGAGTGATTATGACGCCTATCAAATCTTTGAATCCTTCACCAAGGGCAAACAACGAGGCATTATTTATATGATAACACGATTTAAAGATTCGCAAAAGAAAATCGATAAGACACTTCTACTTTGTGAAAACCTGAAAAGGGGAATTCGCGATAATAAAGATTTGTTGAAGGCAATTTAGTTGACTGCCCCTTGAATATTCGCTAATTTTAGGGCAATCCATAAAACATGAACAAAATGAAAAAAATAATACTGATACCACTTGCTTTGGTATTTATTTCTGCCTTTAGTTGTAAACAGGCTAAAAAAGAAACGGAGGAGAGTGCTCAGGAAATGGAAGAAACGGTAGTTGAACCCATTACATTAAGTAAGCTTGAAGGTTCTCCAGCCTATGCTGATGCTGAGTTGATTCTCTCTTCTCAAAAAAGCATGATTACCAACGAAAGCCGAGAGGTCGATTTTGATTTTACCGTAAGCAATTACGAACTGGGTGCTCAAACTGAGAGTCCGAATGCTGAAAAATTAGCGAATTCAGGTAAAGGGCAGCATATCCATTTCATATTGAACAATCAGCCGTATTCAGCGCATTACGAAGCCAGTTTTAAAAAGGAAATTCCTGATGGGGTGCATCATCTTGTTGCCTTTTTAAGCCGTTCGTACCATGAGTCGGTAAAGAACGAGAATTCAGTAGTTGCCCGTAAACTTGAAATTGGTGATAATCCCGAAGATACCCAAGGTCTTGATATGGATGCCCCTACATTAATTTATAGTCGCCCTAAAGGTACCTACACCGGTAAGGATACCGAAAATCTAATGCTTGACTTTTTTGTATTGAATACTGAGCTTTCGGAAGATGGCAATAAAGTCAGAGCGACCATAAACGGCGAAGAGTTCATGATTACAGAATGGGCTCCACATGTTATTAATGGCCTTCCAATGGGTGAAGTAACCGTAAAATTGGAATTGATTGATGGGGAAGGTAACCTGATTGAAGGGCCCTTCAATGAAGTGACCCGCACAGTAACCTTAGCCCCCGATGCTTCTTAAAACAACAGTATAGAGATAGGAAAAAGCCACTTGTAAAAGTGGCTTTTTTTATCCCAATTCTTTTCTAAGCACTACCAAAGGAGAGCTTTTAATAACCGTTCTCCTCTTGCATAGGCCAATAATCAAAACTAATGCCGTAATACCCGGTAAGACTATAAA
>CAYNUM010000393.1:0-3216 GCA_964400025.1 uncultured Croceivirga sp. | reverse complement strand
TTACCAGTTTTATGGAACAACCCAATACAAAACCCCAAACAACGACTATTGAGGCACACGAAGCTAAGTTTGCCATTGCTGCAAATTCTTCCTTTGCCAACTATTCCTTCAAGTTTGGGGGCACCAATGACAATCTTGAGGAAATCAAACGGTTGGACAAAAACAGTTGTTCCGGAATAAAGCTCTTTTTGGGCTCATCTACAGGTAATATGTTAGTGGACAATGAAGCCGTACTCGAGAACATTTTTAAAAATACCGAGTTGGTTATCTCCACCCATTGTGAAGATGAGAGTACTATTCGTGCCAATTTGGCCCATTACAAAGAAAAATATGGTGATGATATTCCCATTCAATATCATCCTGAAATACGAAGTGCAGAAGCTTGTTACCTTTCTTCCTCCAAAGCCATAGCATTAGCAAAAAAAACAGGAGCTCGTTTGCATGTGTTCCATCTTTCAACAGCGAAGGAGATGGACTTGTTTACCAATACGATTCCGTTGAATGAAAAGAAAATAACAGCTGAGGTATGTATTCACCATTTATGGTTTTCAGACGATGATTATGCTGAAAAAGGCACATTGATCAAGTGGAATCCTGCAGTAAAAAAGGCAACGGATAGAACGGCCTTGTGGAAAGCACTTTTAGATGATCGAATAGACGTGATAGCCACCGATCATGCCCCTCATACCTTGAAGGAAAAGGATAATGTCTATACAAAAGCACCTTCCGGAGGCCCTTTAGTACAGCACGCCTTGGTTGGTATGTTGCAGAAACACAAAGAAGGGCTTATATCCTTAGAAAAATTAGTGCAGAAGATGTGCCATAATCCTGCTATACTATTTGATATAGAAAAGCGGGGCTATGTAAGGGAAGGATATTTTGCAGATTTGGTTCAAGTGAAAATGAATGCACCTTGGACAGTCAAAAAACCTAATATTTTCTATAAATGCGGGTGGTCACCCTTTGAAGGTGTTACTTTTGATGCCGAAGTCAAGCGTACTTTTGTGAATGGACATTTAGCATTTGAAAATGGTGCGCTTTCCGATAAAAGAAATGCTAAACGTTTGACCTTCGACAGATAATTTACTTTATGAGGTTCTTAACTCTGGCAATACTATTTTTTATGGTGCTTTCTTGTAAAGAGAAACTTATAGAACCACCTGAGGATTTGATTCCTCAAGAAAAGATGACCGAAATTCTTTATGATTTGGCCTTATTGAAAGGTCTTCAAATAACCAGTAACACGGCCTTTGACAAATATGACATTGAGACCATGCCGTATTTGTTCAATAAATACGATATTGATAGTATTCAATTTGTGGCAAGTGACGAATATTATGCCTCTGTTCCTTCAATCTATCAAGTGATGTACACAGAAATCCAAAATCGACTTGAAGACCAGATTCAAATCATGGATAAGGCCCGAGAAAGGAAAACCGACAGCACTCGTGCACGAACAAAACGCGTACGTGATAGTTTGAAGAAAAGAGCGTCTTCTAACATTCCTAAACCTGTTCCTTCAGAAAAATAGTGCAGTAACTTAAAGTGCTTTTTTCTAGGTCTTCGTAAGAAAAATCCAAATGCTCTTGCAGTTTTGAATTATCGTAGGTATCGGTAGTTTTTAAAAGTTGAGCGACCGCTCTGGAGAGTCTTCTGGGCTTGTTAAAGAGGGTACTCCTTATCCAGTCCAATCGCCAGAATAATGAAAGCATCCAAGGTTTGATTTCTTTGTTGGGCAATGGTTTTTTCAGGCCCTTGGCCAAGAGGTGTGCAAATTTTTTGTGCGTCCAATTCTGGTTGACTAGAATATATCTTTCGTTTTCTACAGCACTATCCATAAGCCCTACCAAAGCGTTTATAACATCATTGACTCCAACGAACCCGGTTCCTCCAGGTAAATGATAGTTCGGACCTTTTGAGGCTTGGTAGAAAAAACTTCCGCTACTGCTTTTCCAAAGTCCAGGGGCAACGATTATTCCCGGATTTACGATAACCACAGGAACACCCTCTTGAGAGGCTTTCCAAACTTCCATTTCAGCATAATGTTTTGAATTGGCATATGCCGTGGAACCACGGGTCCATTCATTTTCTTCGGTAATGGGCTCCCCCGTTGTATTACTGCTTAGGGCTGCAATTGAACTTACAAAACCCAGTTTTTCTATTGAATGCTGAATACACAGGTTAACAATATTGGCAGTACCCTCAATATTTATGGTCATGAGTGCCTTATCGTCTTTTGGGTCGAATGATACCAATGCTGCAGCGTGGTATACTCTTTTCACTCCTTCAAAAGCTTTTTCAAGTGCGGGTATATCCAACACGTCTGCTTTTACCCACGAAATTTTTTTGAAAAGTGATTCGGAATCATCGGCATAGTAGGAAAATACTTTTTTAACCAATTCCAATTTTTGTTGGTTGCGATAGGTTACTTTAACAACATCATTCTTTTTACAAAGCTCAAATAGAAGATGGGCTCCAACCAATCCAGTACCTCCCGTAACTAATATCATACTCAAATGTACCGAAATACGTGGTATTCTTTAGTCAAACGAAAGCAAGATCATATATTTGCAACGATTTTTTCAATCTAGAACTATGGCCAAGAATTTTGTTGCGGAATTGAAGTGGAGGGGTATGTTACACGATGCCATGCCGGGTACTGAAGAGCATTTGCTATCTGGTATGCAGGCCGCATATTTGGGTATTGACCCGACTGCTGATTCTTTACATATTGGCCACCTGGTTGGGGTAATGATGTTGCGACACTTTCAGTTGGCAGGTCATAAACCTGTGGCTTTGGTCGGTGGAGCAACAGGTATGATTGGTGATCCTTCGGGGAAGTCCGCAGAGCGAAACCTACTTGATGAAGCTACACTGCGCCATAATCAGGAAGCCCTAAAGATGCAGCTTTCAAAGTTTTTGGATTTTGAAAGTGATGTTGATAATGCTGCAATACTGGTCAACAATTATGATTGGATGAAGGATTTTTCCTTTTTGGAATTCATTCGAGATATCGGCAAACACATCACCGTTAATTATATGATGGCCAAAGATTCGGTTAAAAAGCGGTTATCAGCTGAGGCGAAGGAGGGTATGTCATTTACTGAGTTTACGTATCAATTGGTTCAGGGGTACGATTTTCTCTATTTGTACAAAAATCACAACTGTACCCTTCAAATGGGGGGTAGTGATCAATGGGGCAATATCACCACGGGT
>CAYNUM010000392.1:0-3242 GCA_964400025.1 uncultured Croceivirga sp. | reverse complement strand
AAGGTTTAAAGCCCGATAGATAAAGCGCAGGGTAACTTCCGGCTAGAATACCCGTAAACAACACAATACTTAAGATAGAAACATAGAGCCAGGGGTTTGCCCAATCAATGCTCAGCTCAATGTTTATCAATTCTGAAAACCACGGCAAGACCAATAATACAATGGTCAAAGCTAAAACAGAGGCTAATGTGCTGATGAGTATTGACTCTCCTAAAAACTGCCATACCAATGCATTTTTTCGTGCGCCGACCACTTTTCGAACCCCGACTTCTTTGGCCCGCTTTTCACTGCGAGCCGTGCTCAGGTTCATAAAGTTGATACAGGCGATGACCAACACAATAATTGCTATTATGCTAAATAGCCTAATGATATCAATAAGCCCTCCTATTTCTGCGCCATTTTCAAATTCTGAGTATAGATGAGACCGGGTATACGGATAGAGATAGGTAACCATATCAGGCGACTCTTTGTCATACCCCTCCCTCAAGCTGGCGACTTTCTTCGAAAAGACATCGTAGTCTACCCCTTCTTTCAGCAACACATAAGTTCCAACAGAGTTGTTATTCCAGTACTCATCGTCCCAACCACGTTGTTTTATGTACGACCATGGTAATAAATATTCAAATTGGAAGTCTGAATTTTCAGGAAGGTCTTTCAGAACCCCGCTTATCTTAAACGGGTCGCTATTGTCCATATTCACCACTTGGCCGACCGCAGGAGTGTCACCAAACATCTTTTTGGCAAAAGACTCGGTCACGACCAAACTATTTACATCTTCAAGTGCCGTTTCAAGGTTCCCTTCCAATAATGGAAAGCTAAAAATCTTTAAAAAGCTTGGGTCTACGATAGTACCAGTGGCCTTGATATTTTTTTCACCTTGACTGAAGAGAAAATTGAAATTATAAAAATGACGTGAGACTTCCTCGATTTCTGGATAGTCCTTTTTTAGCGTCGGGGCCATGACCTTTGGTGTAGAATTCCAGGTCCATATTTCCCCATCAACCGGATACTTGTTGTATACCTGGTAGATTCTGTCCTTTTTTTCGTGAAACTGGTTAAAACCCACCTCAAAGTTGACCCAGATTAAGATCAATGCGGTGACAGCCAACCCAATTGATAGGCCAAGTATATTCAACAATGAAAAACTCTTGTTGCGGATCAAGTTTCTCCACGCAATTTTCAGATAGTTCTTGAACATGATTTCTATTTTTCACCCTACATAAACAGCCTGTGAACCACATGGGTCTATGTATGGCAGATTGATGATTTATTCCGTTCTTAGACTTTTTACAGGATTGGCCAAGGCGGATTTCACTGCCTGTAAGCTTAAAGTAAATGCTGTAATGAAAAAGGCAACTAGCCCGGCCAAAACAAACATCCACCATTTGATTGAAATACTATAGGCAAATGTGCCCAGCCATGAGTTCATTACATACCATGCGATGGGGAAGGCGATAATGGCTGCAATACCTACTAAAATGATATAGTCCTTCGATAATAACACGACTATTTTAGCAACACCAGCACCCAATACTTTTCGAATGCCGATTTCTTTTACTTTTCGTTTGGCCAAGAACGAAATCAATCCGAACATACCGAGGCACGAGATAAATATGGTCAATATGGCCGTGATATTGACCGATTGTAAAATACCTTCAATCAATTGATATTGGGCACTGACCTTGTCATTCAGTCGTGATTGTTCGTATCCTCTCCGAGAAGAAATACCATTAAATGCGGCGCTAATTATACCTTCCACTTGTTTTTCTTGACCCTCCACAACCTTCACGCTCAAAAATCGGTGTGCGTCCAAACGGCTTGGATCACGATAGATATGTACCAAAGGTTCAACCGCGTTCTGAAGATCTTGATAATGGAAATTTTCAACTACCCCTACAATCGGATTTCCCTCTGAACTGGAGTTTTTGAACTTAAGGCGCTTTCCTTCAATGCTGTTCCATCCAAAGGCTTTCATCGCAGCTTGGTTAAGAATAACAGGAAACTCATCAGGGTTGTCAATATTTCTGTCAAAGTCTCTGCCCATTATTATAGGCACCTCCAGAGTTTGGAAATAGCCATCATCGGCATAAGATCGCCTAATTCGAACATCAGTATCTGTTTCTGGGTCGTAATAGGTGGTGTAGTTAAAATAGTAATCAGAGGGTACGGCTTGACTTGTTGAAACGCTTTTTACATACGAATTGGCTTCCAATTCATTTAACAGCGCATTGAATTTTGATTTGGCCGCATCAAGATTTTTATAGTCCAAATCGATACTCCCCACCAAAACATTGTTTCTTTCAAAGCCTAAATCGGCATTCTTCATAAATCCGATTTGCTGATTTAAAATGACAGCAATACAGATAAAGAGAATGGCAATGGTAAACTGCAAAATGATAAAGGAATTGCGGAGCAGAAAGTTACTTTTGATTTGCTGGATTTTTCCTTTTATACCAAGGGAGACAGGAACTTTGATGAATCGCAAAGTTGGGAAGATACCCACCATCAAAGTGGCCAAAATGCCAACAATGACAATACCGATAACTACAGGAAAGTCTTTTATAACGTCAAACGAAATACGACCGAACTCAGGGCCAAAGGTGTCATTAAGACGTGGTAAGTTGACCAGAAGAAATAACACAATTGAAATAAGAATCGAAACGAAGACCAATATGCCATTTTCAATACAGAATTGAACGACTACACTCTTTTTGCTGCCTCCAAGAACTTTACGAACAGCAATGTCTTTTGTTCGACGTAGCATCGTAGAGGTATTCAAATTGAGAAGGTTGACCAAAATGATGAGTAAGACAAAGAAGGAAGCCGCTATAGACCCACCAACAATGGTGTCAACTACAGGTATGATATCGGTTCGCATTTCGGTAAAAGGCATCACCTTCATCTGAGCAATCATTGACGGATCGCTGTAATTCTGTTTTACCATTTGGGTTACATTTTGAGCAAGTGCTTCAATGTTAGCACCTGGCCGTACTCTAAAGAATGCTGGCGAGAAACTATTTCCCCAATTGGTTTGTTCTGTAAATGTCGGATTGTTTTCAAGCAATGTATTCGGCAATACTACACCTAATCGAAAGGAAGAATAGGGACTCATGGGTTCGAACACCCCCGTAATTTTTAGGTTTAACGTATCGGCCCCAATCAAGGTCTTGCCAACCGGGTTTTTATCGCCAAATAACTGCTCACTCACTTTGTGGGTCAAAATGACGGAGTATTTGTCTTTT
>CAYNUM010000391.1:0-3261 GCA_964400025.1 uncultured Croceivirga sp. | reverse complement strand
CCACCCATCATGCCGCCCATTTGTTGTGCCAATACGAAGCCCATGCCCATGCCCATACCGGCACCGGCGGTCCCTCCTTCGTTTTTGGCGGCAAGTTCCATGGCCTTGGCGGCTTTGAATTGCGCTAATTTTTGCATGTCAAGTTTATCCAGTCGGCTATATTCGAAAATTTCTTTCTTGAGGTCTTCTGGCATGGAGACGTTTTCAATGAAAAATTTCTCCAATGATATACCAACGGATTCAAACTCAGGAGCCATGACCTCACGACAGGTGTCTGAAAGTTCAGTAGTATTGGCAGCATACAGTTCTATAGGTAAGTTCGCCTCACCCACTGTATCGGTAAACCGTGTTGAAATCAGACTTTTTAAATGCTCATTGATTTCGTAGTTGGTAAAGTTGTTGTCGGTACCCACAATATCGATAATGAACTTTCCGGCATCTGAAATACGAAATGCATAGGTGCCAAACGCACGAATTTCGACCAAACCGAATCGTTCGTCACTTAAAGTTATCGGGTTTTTGGTACCCCACTTTTCATCAGTGAACAAATGGGTATTCACAAAATATACCTCCGCTTTAAAGGGTGAATTAAAACCATACTTCCAACCTTTTAAGGTAGCCAAAATAGGCAGGTTCTGCGTGGTTAGATCATAGGTGCCCGGAGAAAAGACATCGGCTAATTGCCCCTCGTTCACAAAAACGGCCGTCTGTCCTTCACGAACAATCAATTTAGCCCCATTTTTAATCTCGTTCTGATAGCGTTCAAAACGATGTGCGATGGTATCATCGGTATAGTCAAGCCACTCGACAATATCGATAAACTCATTACTGAGCTTTTCCTTTATTTTTCCAAAAATATCCATGTGAATAGTGTTTATTTATTTGAATTCTAAAGCTAACAAAAATTGAAACCTTAGCATGATTTATTTAATTCAGTTTTCATTTGCTAAGCCCGTAATTGATTAGTGCAAAATGAACGGGTTTTGTTACATTGCTCATCCATCTAATATTTTTCGAAATGAAAAACTATCCGCTTTATCTCATATCTCTTCTTTCGCTTCTTATTGTCGGTTGTGTTATTTCTGTTGATAAGGACAAAAACAATATTGCTCAAGAGGAAGAAAAGGAAGTCGCTGTTAATAAGATTGAGTTGACTTTAGAACAGGCAAATATATTGGCCACCTTGCCTTTGGAATGTGTTCAAAAAGAGTATCCCAATAAATTGGGTCAAACATTGGGTAGTGGCGATGATTTGGCAGAGCCTAAAGCCTTGCATCCCGCTTTTTACGGATGTTTTGATTGGCATTCAGCGGTTCATGGGCATTGGTCCATGGTAAAACTGTTGAAAATGTATCCTGATTTGGAGGAGGCTGAACGGATTTATGAAATTTTGGAAACCAATCTTTCCAAAGAAAACGTTGCTCAAGAGCTTGCTTATTTTGACAGCAAACACAATAGGAATTATGAACGCACTTATGGTTGGGGTTGGCTCTTGAAGCTGATGGAAGAATTCAATACTTGGGGAAATCCTAAAGCAAGGCAGCTTGAGAAGAACCTAAAACCTTTGGCCGAATTGATTGCCCAAAAGTTTGTGGATTACCTTCCAAAATTACAATATCCGGTTCGTGTGGGTACCCATACGAACACAGCCTTTGGACTGGCTTTTGCTTGGGACTATGCTGAAGCCTTTAATGATGAAAACCTAAAGAACGCAATTAGGGATAGAGCCCTTTTCTTTTATGGAAAAGATGCCAATTGCCCGTTGACATGGGAACCCAGTGGAGCTGATTTTCTATCTCCCTGTTTTGAAGAGGTAGATCTAATGCGACGTATACTGAACAAGGAAGATTTTATGAACTGGATGAACCAATTTTTGCCTGAATTGAAGACAGCAGATTTCAAAGTCGAGGTTGCCTTGGTCGGTGATCGAGAAGATGGGCAATTGGTGCATTTGGATGGATTAAATTTTAGTCGTGCTTGGGTATTGTATGGCCTGGCAAAACAATATCCCGATGAGTACGGCCACTTGCTTGCTTTGGCCCATCAGCATGTGGGGTATTCCTTTCCCAATTTAATGGGAGATAGTTATGAAGGGGGGCATTGGCTGGGCTCTTTTGCTATTTATGCCTTGAGTGCCAACTAAGTTAGTTCTGAAAGGGTTGACTAAGGTAAAAACAATCCCTTCCGTCCTTCAATGCCGGACACCTTCCCTTAGCCAAGGGAAGGAGCTTCAAGTAATGGTCACATTGCTTATTTGATTTTACCTGCTGCTTTTAGCATCTCCAAAACCGTGTCTTTTGGCAATGCTTCAATAGTTCGGCCTTTATGCCCGATAGTGGTTTTAGCGGCAAAAAGCGAATTGAGAATCGCTTCTTCTGTGGCCTCAATGGTTGCCAAAAATATAGGGGTCATTGCTGCATTTCGCAAGGTCGGGACCATATGAATAGAGTTTTCACTTCGATAAGGTATACGACATTCCTCAGCGGTCGAAACAGCAATCACATAGTCACCACTGCCGTTACTGGCAATACCACCGGTTTTGGCCAAACCCAACATGGCGCGTTTGGCAAGGCGCTCCAGATTTCTGGAATCCAACGGGGCATCGGTCATTACGACAATCATACAGGATCCGTCTGGCGAATATTTAAAACTGTCGGAATATTGACCAAGTTGTTTGCCGACATCCACCCCGGCAATTTCTAAAACGCCCCCGAAATTACTTTGAACCAAAACACCTACGGTGTACCCACCAGCCTTGCTGGGCAGCACTCGAGATGATGTGCCAATTCCACCTTTGAAACCAAAACAAATGGTTCCCGTTCCGGCACCAACATTGCCTTCTTGAATAGGTCCGGTTTCAGCATTTTCGATAGCTTGCAATACATGCGTTTCTTTAATATGACGGCCACGAATATCATTCAGATAGCCGTCGTTGGTCTCCCCAACAACTGCATTGACCGACCGAACATTTTCATTGCCCTTCAATTGTAACGAATAGCCGATTACCGCATTTACTGCTGTAGGCACGCTCAAGGTATTGGTCAGAACTAAGGGCGTTTCTAGATTGCCGAGTTCCTTTACTTGGGTATAGCCCGCTAATTTTCCGAATCCGTTTCCAATATAAATGGCTGCCGGCACTTTTTCTTGAAATAAGTTTCCCTCATGGGGAAGAATTGCGGTGACCCCAGTTCTAATGGAATCGCCCACGACCAAGGTATGGTGACCGACACGGGTACCTGGCACATCGGTCAAGGCATTTAA
>CAYNUM010000390.1:0-3262 GCA_964400025.1 uncultured Croceivirga sp. | reverse complement strand
AACTATACGGGGGATTTACGATTGGTTTCTAGGGAAAATAAGAATGCACTTATTGAAGAACCGAAAGAAGTTCTTGAACACATTTTGCGTATGGTCAAATTAGGTAACGTATTGACTGTTGACCAGTTATCTCTACCTATAGAAGCTGATACCTTTTGTGTTCATGGGGACACCCCTTCGGCATTAAAAATATTAATGTATCTTCAGCAGGAATTGCCAACTCATAATATCCAAATCAAATAGTGAGTCCCTTTCCGATTATTGTAAAACCCTTTGGAGAGACTGCCATACTTTTAGAATGGCCCAAGGCGGTTGACGAAGCGATATTAAGGGATATTCTAAGTTTTCAAGAGGCTTTAAAAAAAGAATTGAGTGAGGAATGGATATTGGTTCCATCATACAACTCAATGACGCTTATCACTCAGAAAGGCGACTTTGATTTCCCATCAATGAAAGAAAATCTTTTGGAGTGGTATGAAAATTCTAAAGATACCCTTGTCCTTAAACGAAACCTTTGGAAATTACCCGTTTGCTATGACCTAGATTTTGGTCTTGATTTAGAACAAACTGCTGAAAAACTTTTTATGACTGTCAATGAATTGATTCGACTGCATACGTCTCATGAATATACGGTCTTCGGAATCGGTTTTTTACCAGGTTTCATGTATTTGGGGGGATTACCGCAGAATTTGGAAACAGCTCGAAAAGAAACGCCACGTTTACATGTGGACAAAGGTTCTGTGGGCTTGGCTGGAAAACAAACTGGCATTTATCCGCAAGATTCCCCAGGTGGTTGGAATGTCATAGGACGATGTCCCGTACCTATGTTCAACTTGAACTTAGAAAACCCATGTTTTGTAAATGTTGGTGACCGTATACAGTTTGAGGCCATAGACAGAGCTACCTTTGATTTACGAATGATAGAAGCAGAGGTGGGTATTTATCAACCTGAAAGAATAGAACTCGATGCTTAAAGTTTTAAAATCGGGGTTTTATACAACGCTACAAGATGGTGGACGCCTTGAGTTTCGACACAAAGGGGTCCCGGTTTCAGGGACAATGGATGATTTGGCAAGACATCGTGTGAATGCACTATTGGAAAATAAATCAGATGCCGCGGTTTTGGAAATCACCATGACCGGACCTACACTCATTTTTGAAGAACCTACCTATATCTGTTTGGGTGGGGCAAAGCTGTCTCCTACATTGAACAATGAACCCATTGATAATTATCATGTCTATAAAATACAGGAAGGCGATATTCTCTCTTATGGTAGATTGGAAAAAGGGTTTAGGGGATATCTTGGCATTAAAGAGGGGTTTGAATACGGTCGTGTTTTGGGCAGTGTTTCGCAATATGTTCCTTTGACCGAAGCTTCCAGTTTAAAAGATGGTGATGAAATAGAATACCAAGAAATACGGTTTTTTGAACCTAAGCTATCAGATTTGAAATTCCGTAGTTATTTAGATAGTTCAGAGTTAAGGGTGGATTTAGGTCCTGAATTTGAACTATTATCCGAAAACCAACAAAAGCAACTATTTGATATGCCATTTACGGTGTCAAAGGATAACAATAGAATGGCTTATCAATTGGAAGAGACCATGGATTCACATTCCATTTCAATGTTGACCTCGGCAACCTTACCGGGTACAGTTCAGATTACCCCGTCAGGTAAGCTTATTGTTTTAATGAAGGATGGGCAAACAACTGGGGGCTACCCCAGAATATTACAGCTGACCAAAGAGGCTATTTCCTTTTTGGCACAAAAGAGAGCTGGAGACAAAGTAAGGTTTGTCAATCACTAAACCTTAAAGTAGGTCTCTTCAAAAGGCACTCTAAACCGTGGGCCATATATTCCTTGTTTATCTCGAACGCCACAACCAATAACCATATTGATTTCTGCTCCTCTCGGAAGGCCAAGAATTTTCTTTACCCTGAGGGTATCGCTTCCCTCCATTGGGCAAGTATCGTAATTAATGGCTGCCATACTAATCATAAAGTTCTGTGCTGCCAAACCGGCACTTTTATGAGCAACGATTCTTATATCGGAATTCCTTGCCTGACGATAAATGGGTCGAAACAACCCTACAATTTGAAAGGTCAAGTATTTAACACCTCCAATTAATCCCAAAAAGTCGGTGTATATCGTCGGAATCAATTTTTGATAATAGGCCATGGCGGTTTTTTCACGTCTTGTATATTCAGATAAGGGCTTATCACCGAGCTGACTTTTCAAAAAATGTAAATTGGATTTTGCGCGTTGTTTCCAGAGATCTTTACGTGCCGCAACCACGATGATATGCTTAGCGGTCTTAGCCGCATTCTGCCCGAGGCAGGCGTTGGTGAGCTCTTGTAATTTCGCTTTATCGGTCACATGATAGAACTCCCATAGTTGTAAGTTGCTACTTGTTGGTGCCAATACTGCATTTTTTATACAAGCCTTTACTTTCTCATCGTCTAACTCAATCTCAGGGTTAAATACCCGAACCGACCGTCTATAGGCAATGGCTTCAGAAACTGTTTTTTCCATAGCCGTCAAAGGTAAGGGTATTTGTACTGCAGTGGCATCATTAAATATGGTCAATGGTATTGAATTGAATATGGTAAAAACGGATATGTATCAAACTAATTATCAATACTTTAATGGCTTGTGGAATCGTGTGGATTTAAAGTGAGCCAAAATGTTAAAAAGATCAGTTGGTTGAATACTATATTTTTGATTGTTGAAGTGTATATACTGCACTTAATGAGAACATAGCACGTTTTGATGGAACTGAATAAATACAGTAAAAATGTAACCCAAAATCCTTCCCAACCGGCATCTCAAGCCATGTTGTACGCCACTGGTTTGAAGGAGGAGGATATGAAAAAGGCTCAAATTGCTATCGGTAGTACAGGTTACGATGGCAATCCCTGTAACATGCATTTGAATGGCATCGCACAGGAAATAAAGAAACATGTAATTGAGAGTGGTCAGGTAGGCCTCACTTTCAATACCATTGGGGTGTCAGATGGTATTTCTATGGGAACTCCCGGAATGAAATATTCCTTAGCCTCTAGGGATATCATTGCTGATTCGATGGAAACGGTCGTAAATGGCATGTCGTATGATGCTTTAATTGGTGTTGTAGGATGCGATAAAAACATGCCAGGAGCCATCATTGCGATGTTACGGTTAAACCGGCCCTCAATTATGGTATATGGTGGCAGTGTTGCTTCTGGAAAATACAAAGGACGAAAACTCAATATTGTATCTGCTTT
>CAYNUM010000389.1:1522-3272 GCA_964400025.1 uncultured Croceivirga sp. | reverse complement strand
TGACTAAATGGAACAGTCAGCAAATCCAACTTTAGATGAGTACAACTGAAAAAAAATATAGCATTTTACTATTTGAAGGTAAGCGACATAAAATCGAAATACCTACTGAAGTTTTTCAACAAAGTAAGTTGGTATATGAGTATGCCAATAGAAAAGAAGTTGATATAGAAGCTTACTTTGTTGAATATGCTAAGTTAAAATTTAGTTATGTGTGCATTGCTAGAAAAATATTTGGCAATGAGCATATAGATATGTTCGGGTTTCTGATACATACAGATGAAATACTAGGAAATCACATAGGAGAGAATATAGTTGATGTCTGTGAACTCAAAATAACTTAAAATATGCCTATTAATTATGCTAATTATCCTCCGAATTGGTTGACTGAAATCCGTCCTCGTATTTTAAAACGAGCCAACAATAAGTGTGAGTTCTGCGGTGTACCAAACTATAAAGAGGTTCTGCGAGGGATTTGGTTTCATAAATCCTGTTATCAAGATAAAGAAGGAGTCATCTATGATGCCAAGACTAGCGAGGTCCTAGATAAAAATTATGTTGGTTTTATAGATATAACGGGCAAAAAGGACTTTATCAAAGTGGTCTTAACCATTGCACACTTGGATCATGATGTAGAAAACTGGCAAGTCAAAGATGAGCGACTAGCGGCACTTTGTCAACGCTGCCATTTAAATTATGATAGACAAGACAACCATCGAAAGAAGCGTATCAAGCGATATAGTCACTCCTTATTTCCATTACGCTGATTACTTCAATCATAAAATACTTCTAAACATGAAAAAATATCTCGTACCTACTATTCTAATTAGTTTATGGATTATCACCTCTATTGCCGTATGGTATCTAAAGGAAAATAAATTACTCACCATCATAGAAGGGCAAAAGGTCTATGACCGTATTGGATTTTTCATACCAAAGCCGATAGCTTTCGTTGGTAGGTTGTAGACCATGGTCGATCAATTCTGAAAACAGATCATTGTAACTTCCAATATCCGGAACCATTACGGCAAAGTCAATGTCCTTGGTTCCGCGTAACGGTCGGACACCGGCCTTTTGAAGGTGCACATCCTTGGCATTGGCACCGATAAGGTAATGGTGTACACCCCTTTTCCTGAAGACGGCCTCAAGAATCTGGTACACCTCAATCTGCTCAGGGAAAAACATGCGGCTACAGGTTGGGTTGAATAAAGGTTTCAAAAAGAATCTTTGCAGTCTCCATGTTCCGATCAATACGGCTGTACTGTAATTCGGCGTAGATCAACAAGGGATGGGCAATTATGTCATGGTCCTCATAGGATGTCGTGCTTGAGCCGGGTTTCCAGAATGAGGAATAAACCGCTATGATGCCTTGGTCATCAGGTAAGATTTTTATTTTTGGTAATTCTTTTTTTGGGCGATTGGTAAACAGGGTGAACTGCTGTGGAATCAGATGGTCGGTCAGGCTGGCCGCACCTGATTCTCCTCCCCACCTTGTCTCGTACCTTGGGTTGGGATCGCGAATCTCAAAAGCGTCGGATCTTTTGAATCGATAGTCACCGATTTTATGGGCCGGAAGGATTTTCTCATTGAACAGGGCAACCCATTTCTCCAAAAGCTCTTCCCGTTTGACAAGTTGATATTTCTTGTCCCTGCCGTGAGGGAGGGCAAAACCTTCTTTCAACAGTCCATTGATTACCTTGCTGACGCTCCCTAAGGAAACTAGGCTCAATTCTGCCAAATCCCTATAAGGAAG
>CAYNUM010000389.1:0-1501 GCA_964400025.1 uncultured Croceivirga sp. | reverse complement strand
CTCCTGCAAAAGTTGAAAAAGCACCTGTCCCCCTGAAAGGGTGAATACTTCAGAATAAGTGTTGTAGACCGGTTTGGCATTTCCTTTTTCCACGTATAATTTCAATTGTGGCAAATCGAGAAACACGTTTCCAAAACTGTCGATATAATTGATTTTTTTCTCCTTAAGGGATTCTTTGGCATTGGGTGTAATATAGCCAGCGGCGACCAGGAAGGGTGAATTGACCTCTGATTTGCCAATCAATACGGGCAAATGATTGGGCCTTACTTCTGTACGGTGGTCTGCAAATACCTTTTCCCCATCAATCGTCATGGCCACATCGGAAAGACTGTGTTGGTTGCTGACTTTTTTTAAGTTTATTTGAAAATCCAGCTTTTGGAAGAAATCCTTAATATGTAAATATTCAATCATCTGTTCAATTTTTCTCTGTGTTCATGTTACATGAACAAGTAAATATAATGAACAAAACTGAAATTTGATTACTACGGGTTTGATTCTAGGCCGCAATGATGTACCTTGACCATAGCAAGCAAACCTTGGGACCTTGAAAGAGACTATTCCAGAAGTAACGGGCTTGACTTTCGATGAGATTAAGGATTGGAGACAGTTTGAACGCTTGGCCCGACAGTACTTTGAGGATTTGAAAAATGATCCGGGCAACAATATTGCCCATGTTGAAGCTAGGCCTACGGGCGAAGGCACTGACGGAGGGAAGGACATCATTGTGGAAATGACCATGGCTGATGATATCAAGACATTTTCGAGAACCTGGATAGTACAATGTAAGTTTCGCTCAAGACCTGTATCGCCATCGGATATAAATGAAATTAACATACCATCCCTTGTACATTCCCATCAGGCTGATGGGTACCTTCTGATCTGTAGATCTGGACCAACATCGGGAATAACAGGATTGTTTGATAGACTTAACGAAAAGTGTAAGCATGGTTATCTGTATGAGTGTTGGGACGGGGAATTATTCCTGAGCAAACTGTTGCACAGACACGGAATACTCAAATTGTTTTTTCCCAAATACTACTATTTTACAGAATCAAAAGAGGCCAAAAAATGAAAGTGTTCCTGTCATATTCGGTGAATGATAAAGATCAGTATATTTTAACGCTATTATCAAGGGAGCTTGGGCATAAGGGCTTCGCTATAACTCAAAGTAGTGATTTTAAGCTGGAAATGAGCCAGCTGACCAAGTACAACTTACAAAAATCTCAATTGTTCATTGGCTTGATGACTGGTCAGGGTCAAGAAAAGAACAGGGTATATAAAGAATTGCAATTGGCCTACGCAGCCAAAAAGCCAACCATTTTACTTATAGAGAATACCGTACCCTTAAATGCGAGATTTAAGTTTCCGTATATATCGTTTGATCGCCGCAATCCGGACAAAGCGATAGAGGAATTGAACAGGGAGATTGAAAAAACGAAAAAAGACCAAAACAAGGGATCTAATGCCCTTGCATGGGTTTTGGGAGGTGCTGCACTTCTGG
>CAYNUM010000388.1:0-3285 GCA_964400025.1 uncultured Croceivirga sp. | reverse complement strand
AACAAACCAATCTTACCCCCTTTGGCATAAGGCTCAATCAAATCGATAACCTTAATCCCCGTAAATAAAACCTCGGTCGAAGTAGAAAGGTCTTCAAATTTTGGTGCTTCACGGTGAATCGGAAGACCATTATCCCCTGATTTTGGCAAGTTATCCATTCCATCAATAGCGTCACCAATTACGTTGAAAAGTCGACCGTAAACATCTTCGCCAATTGGCATTTGAATTGCGCTACCTGTTGCGGTCGCATCAACTCCCCTACTCAAACCGTCAGTGGAATCCATCGAAATGGTTCTTACCGTATTTTCACCGACATGGGATTGTACCTCAAGAACCAAGGTGGTTCCATCAGCTTTGGTAATTTCCAGCGAATCGTAAATTTTTGGGATTTCAGTTCCGGATTCGAATTCTACGTCGATTACCGGGCCTATGATTTGGGCAACTTTTCCTGTAACTTTTGACATTACTTCAGTTTTTCAATTTGTGGTTGTTCCGTTGTAGGAGAATACACTATCATTTTTCGGGCGCAAAGATAGGATTTTCAATCCTTTAAACGAAACTAAAATCTCTGTTTTTGACATAAAAAAAGTCGCTTTTCCAAGCGACTTCTCTTCTTTAATTCTATAACCCCATTAAATCACTCAACGGTGACTGATTTTGCCAAATTTCGAGGTTGATCCACATTACAACCGCGCATAAGAGCAATATGATAGGATAATAATTGTAAAGGTATAGTAGTCAAAAGTGGCGACAATGGTTCTGAAGTTTCAGGCACCTCGATTACGTGATCCGCAAGTTCTGATACGGTGCTATCACCTTCGTAAACAACAGCAATTATTTTACCGTATCTCGACTTTATTTCTTGAACGTTACTCACTACCTTTTCATAATGTCCTTCCCTAGTAGCAATCACTACAACGGGCATTTCTTCATCAATCAAGGCGATAGGCCCATGTTTCATTTCAGCAGCGGGATATCCCTCAGCATGTATATAGCTGATTTCCTTAAGCTTTAAAGCTCCTTCCAATGCCACAGGAAAATTATAACCACGACCTAAATAAAGACAGTTTGAAGAATCTTTATATACTTCAGCGATTTGTTCAATATGTACATTGGACTCTAACGCCCTTTCTACTTTGTTTGGAATTGCCTCAAGTTCAGTAAGGTACCTGTGAAATTCAGAATCTGAAAGTGTACCTTTTTCCTTCGCCAACTTTAGGGCTATCAAGGTCAATATGGTTATCTGAGTTGTAAATGCCTTTGTAGATGCTACTCCAATTTCTGGTCCGGCATGGGTATAAGCACCTGCATGGGTTTCGCGAGCGATTGATGAACCCACCACATTGCATACACCAAAAACAAAAGCACCTCTTTCTTTGGCCATTTTAATGGCCGCTAAGGTATCTGCCGTTTCCCCCGATTGAGATACCGCTATCAAAACGTCATTCTCGGTAATTACAGGGTTTCTATACCTAAATTCTGAAGCATATTCTACCTCAACTGGAATTCTAGCCAAGTCTTCAAAAATGTACTCTGCAACCAGACCGGCATGCCATGATGTTCCGCAGGCAACAATGATGATTCTATTGGCATTTAAGAATTTTTCGAGGTTTTGGTCAATTCCGGCCATTCTAATTATGCCCTGGTCAGCCAAAAGCCTTCCCCGATAGGTATCTAAAATTGCCCTAGGTTGTTCATAAATTTCCTTCATCATAAAGTGGTCATATCCACCTTTTTCAATTTCCTCAATATTTAGTTGAAGTTCCTGGATATTTGGATATGCAATAGCATCATCTTTTATCTTCCTTAGCTTTATTTCCTTACCCAAACGAACAATGGCCATCTCTTCATCTTCAAGATAAACAGCGTTGTTGGTAAACTCAATAAACGGCGAGGCATCAGAAGCGATGAAATATTCATCTTCACCAATACCGATTGCTAATGGACTGCCCAATTTCGCGACTACAATCTCATTGGGTTTATTTTTATCAAATACGGCAATCGCATATGCGCCTATCACCTGATTCAATGCAATCTGTACGGCTTGGCCCAATTTGACACCTTCCGTTGTCTTTATCTCCTCAATAAGATTAACAAGAACTTCAGTATCAGTATCTGATTCGAAGGTATATCCTCGTTTAATCAGTGCCTTTTTAATGGCTTCATAATTTTCGATGATACCATTGTGGATAATTACCAGATCACCTGAATTCGAATAATGGGGATGTGAGTTGACATCATTTGGAACACCGTGGGTTGCCCAACGTGTATGCCCCAATCCCAACTGACCTTTATTACAAGCGACCGCTTCGGCTTTTGTTTTTAGGTCTTCTACTTTACCCTTAGTTTTTGTTAAGCAAATATCTTCACCATCGTAAAGTACAATTCCAGCACTATCGTATCCTCTATATTCGAGTCTTTGGAGTCCTTTTATTATAATGGGATAGGCATCTCTTGGGCCAATATATCCAACTATTCCACACATAGGATTTTATTTATTACGATTACTGTTACAATAAAAATTCAGCCCAAAATTACTCTTTGAAGGCGAATTATGTTTGATTTATAAGTTATATAACGAAAAAATACCACGACTTGTATAAATCGCAGATAAGTTAGTTGGTCTCTGTGTAGAGAATTTCAAGCTTTAACTTTTTATCCTCTTGTTCGAGTGGAACATTATTACCAAAAAGAATGGTTCCTAAAGGATTAATAGTATTCATCACTGGTAAATCCACTCCTTCTCCCAAAGTCGACTCGGCCTCTTGAGTGCCGGTCACGGTTATGTTCGAAGTAAGCGCCAACCTTAGTGGTGCATTAATAGAATCTCTTACGATAATATTATTAAGATATTCTGTGATTCGAATTGTATATTGTGTGCCGGCACCTTCGGAGTTTTTTTGAAGAATTCCATCATAATTCAAAAATTGTCCCAATGGGTCTTGAGAGTCTGATTGCTCTGTTGAAATATTAAAAAGGGCTTGATTGGTATCTGCCGTGTAAAGATATAATTTCGGTGGTTCAATAGTTCCATTAGTACTGGTACTACTCAATGCTTCTTGATCAACATAAAACACCAAGTTGGCCTCGTTGATCACCCAATTATTTGCCTTTATTTCTTCTATTATGTCATTGGCAACTGCTTCATCACCATCGAATAATTGCAGTTCAGCAAATGTACTGGCACCACCTTTGAGATACAATCGACTATCATTTACCTGGGAGTTATCGATCTGTGAAAGAATATCCCCAGGTAAAGGATCATCAACAAAGGTATTAACGGCA
>CAYNUM010000387.1:0-3316 GCA_964400025.1 uncultured Croceivirga sp. | reverse complement strand
CCACATCTTCACGCGCTATGCCATTTCTTATCATTAGACCTGCAGTTTTTGGCACTGCAAGAGGGTCACTGACCCCCCAATCTGCTGAGCTGTCCACTATAATATTTGTACTTCCAAATCGCCTTACGACCTCAACCATTCGTTCATTACCCATTTTGGTTTTTGGATATATGGTAAAAGCTGCAATGAACCCCCTATCCAAAACCTCTTGAACGGTTTCTTCATTATTATGGTCAATAATTACCGTACTAGGGTCTAGACCGTGTTCCATACAGACTTCCATACTTCGTATCGTTCCGGCCTTTTTATCACGATGTGGTGTATGCACCTGAACCATCATTCCGAATTCTTTTGCCAACTCCAATTGCGCCCGAAAGTACTTGTCTTCAGCTGGGGTCTGGTCATCATAACCTATTTCACCTATAGCTACCACCCCTTCTTTATGCAGATATAGAGGGAGTAGTTCCATCACCTGTTCTGCCAAAGGTTCATTATTTGCCTCTTTTGAGTTTAGACCCATGGTACAATAATGTTTGATACCGAATTGACTTGCGCGAAAAGGTTCCCAGCCCACCAAACTACTGAAGTAATCTTGAAAAGAACCGATTTGGGTTCTTGGCTGCCCCAACCAGAATGAAGGTTCTATAACGGCTACAATTCCTGCTGCTGCCATCGCCTCATAATCGTCAGTGGTTCTTGCGCTCATATGTATGTGCGGGTCAATAAATTGTAATTTTTCTTCCATGTCAATTTTTTAAGGTTTCCCAGTTAAACTTTCCTTGTTCGACTTGATGTTTTAAATCTGGATATCGGCTCAATATTTCTTTAGCAGCGCTTATTTCTGAATGGTGACAAACGAGGGCCGCAGCTCGGTTTTCAACTAGATTATCACTCTCAAATAAACGGAGTACATCCTTTTCCAATTGGCCTTCAACGAAATTGGATACCGGTCGCCAGAACATAGGATCAATATCTCTTGAAGCGGCCCAACGTTCATGGGCATAATCTGATATTATGCGTGCCAACTCTTTGTTTGCCCTTTCTTCAACATTATTGATGGTACTCAAATCGCGTTGCATAAAAGCCGCTTTAAGATACATTTGGTTCCATTGCTGGTCGTTAAAATATCTCGCAGGATAAGGATTTTCCTTGGATATCGCATCAAAAACAGTGGCTATGTTAGTACGTAGAGCCTCCACAGCCGCAAATTTGAAATTATCGGGGTTTGGGAGAAGTGAGAGATATTTTAGGAACGTTTCCAGCTCTTCTTTATCGGCCACTTGAATAAGGTTTTGAACTGGTAAAACAAAGTCAGCGTCACACGATAAAACACTATGCAATAAAAACAATCTGGATATTTCCAGTTTCGTTGCACTATGCCGCCTTAGATAATCTTTTAATTCTTCTGTAAGGGCAGAAATCTCGACTAGCTCCGATTTTGGAATTTTTGAAGCACAAAGACTGTAAGTAATATATAATTCCCTTGTTGATTTTTCAGATTTGATTTTTTCCAATTTTTGCAAAAGCCAATCCTTGCTTTCCTCTTGAATATTGGTGTTGACCAAACTAAGAAGTTGATTCCCTAAATCTTTGAACATCCAAGTAATTTTACCCAAAACGCCGGTTACAAAGATAACCTTGAAATTCGTTTTTTAATATCCGAAAGAACGGAATCACATATCTTTACAGTTAACAAGAAAAAGGAAAAATGCTGGGATTAAAATTACCTACTGACCCAAGATGGGTGAACATCGTACAGAAAAACATCGAAGAGATTCTTACTGACCATGCATATTGCGAACAAAAGGCCGCCAGCACTGCAATTTCATTGATTATTGGGTTTCCAGAGAAATCAGATTTAGTAAAAGAGATGATTGCACTTTCTCGAGAAGAAATGGGTCATTTTAATATGGTTCACGAAAAAATTCTTGAACGTGGATGGACCTTAGGGCGCGAGCGAAAAGACGAGTATGTCATTGAACTGATGAAATTCTTCCCCAAAGGAGGAAGTCGAGAAACCCATTTGGTACACAAACTGCTCTATGCCGCCTTAATTGAGGCAAGAAGCTGCGAGCGTTTTCGGTTACTTTCTGAGGAAATAGCCGATGACGACCTATCGGAATTCTATAGAAAGTTAATGATAAGTGAGGCCAACCATTATACCATGTTTTTGAGCTTTGCCCGTAAATATGGCCACAGAGAAGAGGTCGATAAAAAGTGGCAAGATTTATTGGAGCACGAGGCCACCATCATGAAAAACCTTGGAAAGAAGGAAACCATGCATGGCTAGGCCTCTCCTTCCAACTTTTTTTGATAGTAATCGTAAATAGCAAACTGCGAACGTATCCTATTCTTATCATCGTCTTTATAGCTATTGTCTTGGTTTCTTGAGAAGACCCTGGCCTTCACATTATCATTCCAACATATTTCAAAGACGTCTATCAGTTCTTGTTTGACCGCTTCATCATAAATAGGGCAACCAACTTCTACCCGATATACAAGATTTCGGGTCATCCAATCGGCGGATGAAATGTATACTTTAGGTTGGCCGCCATTTTCGAAAATAAAGACCCTTGGGTGTTCTAAAAATTTATCAACTATACTTATCGCCTCAATATTCTCGCTCATACCTTCAACGCCGGGAATTAAACAACAAATACCCCTAACTATCAGTTTTACTTTTACTCCAGCCCTACTGGCCTCATAAAGTTTATCGACCATCTTATAAGAAGTAAAACTGTTCATCTTAATCTTGATGCTCGCCGGCTTGCCTCCATTTGCATTCTCGATTTCTTGGTCAATCAATTTATTAAAGACATTCATTGTGTAATGAGGCGAAACAATAAGATGCTTGTACTTGTTTATTTTATAAGGCACCTCGAAGAACCCAAAAACCTTGTTAACCTCTTTTAAAATGCCCTCATGGGTGGTAAACAAAGTATAGTCAGTGTAAATTTTGGCTGTCGATTCATTGAAATTTCCCGTACTGATAAACCCATATCGTTTCAGACTACCTTCCTCTTCTCGTTCAATAAAACACACTTTGGTATGCACCTTAAGCCCTGGTATTCCAAAAATCAACTTAATACCCTCCTGCTGGAAAATGTTGGCGTATTTGATATTTGCCTGCTCATCAAAACGCGCCTGCAATTCTATTTGAACCGTAACTTCTTTGCCATTCTTGGCCGCATTTATTAGGGCAGCTGCAACCTGTGAGTTATTGGCCAATCGATATACTGTGAGCTTAATCTTTTTGACCTGAGGGTCTAAGGCTGCTTCCTTTAAAAAATTAATGACATAAGAATAGGTTTGAAAG
>CAYNUM010000386.1:0-3326 GCA_964400025.1 uncultured Croceivirga sp. | reverse complement strand
ATTCGTCGCTTTATCTTTTTGGCCAAGCCCTGTCCGCGATAGTCAGGATGCACAATGAGTCCTGAATTGGCTACAAAGTCTTTGTTGCCCCAAACTTCGATATAGCAAAACCCAGCAAACTTGTTTTCATCCAAGGCAATTACGGCGTTGCCATTCTGTAACCGTTTTATGATGTATTCTGGGGTACGCTGCGCTATACCAGTACCGCGGACTTTGGCCGATTCTGTGATGGTATCGCTAATAATCTGAGCGTACTTGAAATGTGATTCGTTAGCAACTATAATTTCCATTGCTGACTTTTAAATTGAAATAAAAATTGAATTTTTCTTTTAAAGGAGGGAATGGACTCACCTAATCCCATAGATTGAAGTGCACCCTTACGGGCGACGACGTGGAGCGAACGGACGAACGGGAGCAAAGTTGCTCAGGGCGTTTAGTATGTAATCTTGTGCGTTCATTACGAAGTAAATGTACAAATTCCCTGAAATCACCAATACTGTGTTATGATTTTTTACGAATCGGGGCAAGAATGTTACGATTTTTCAAGATTTCATAACCGAGATAACCGAATGCCAAAAGATATTCAATGGTAATAAGCCATAGGTTTTCCGTGAAATCAGGGTTAGCGTAGGCAAAGTAGCTTAAAACCACTGCTGCTGACCATACTAAAGCAAACCGATAGTTCGTGAACACACTTAATCCCAAAAGAAATATCAAATACCAGGGGTGAACCGTAGAGGATAGAAAGTAATACGTTGTCAATAGTAATACCATCGATGTCAATAGAGAAGACATTGTTTTGGTATTACGAAATAGCATAAGTGTTAATGCTGTGATTATGGTGAGAATAGGAACTATTTTGCCATAGGTCTTAACCAATACCCAGGGTTTTTGTTCAAAAAAATCTACGGCAATCGTTTTTACCAGATTATAAAGACCTGCATTAAATTCAAAGTTTGAAAACCATAAGCCAACAGTTTGTGAATAGTTCTGTAGGAATTGCGGAGCGTAAAATGGTAGCAAAAATAAAAGACAACATAGCGCACAGGCAGTGTAAAAGAGCGTGCTTTTCTTGAACTTCAAAAATGGTAGTAATAAGGGCAGAAATAGAATTGGCACTAATTTCAACATAATGGATGCAGCGTAAATTGGTGCCGCGAAGAGATATTTTCCGGTTGATATCAAGTACATAGCCCATAGAAAAAAGAAGAGCATGACGCCTTCAAAATGAAGGTTGCCCGTCAATTCTAAAATCACCAAAGGATTTAAGAAATACCAAAATATCATGTGTGGGCTTTGGTTATTATTTAGAAGCAATTTTCTTCCGAAGTACACAATGCCCAAATCTGCGAGAATGATAAATATGCGCATCCATATGATTGAGCCCATAATACTTCCGAACCCCAAGAAAGCGCTCAGCGCAAAAATAAATTGGTTGATGGGGGGGTAATTACTGAAATGGCGCGCGCTCAATTGACCCATGCCTTGGTGTAGAATTTCTGAATTTCGAATAAGAAATTCAGAACTTTCAATGAGCTGGTCTGGAGTAAAAAGGTAGGGGTTGATTCCCTGAATCATCAGTTCCCCATCCCAAATGAAACGATAAAAATCTTGTGAGAGGTTAGGTGTGGCCATCAGGAAAACCAATCGAAAGAGAATTCCGGCTGCCAATAAAAATTTGAAGTTCCACTTTTCAAATTGCATGATTTTGACCAGCAGAAAGAAAAGTGCAGCAAATAGGGATAGTAATTTTATAAAATCCTCACGTTGCAGATCATAGGCAAAAACAGCATAAAATATGATACTGCCCAAAACCAGTAGGATTGGGATTTTATGCAAGTTCCAATAAGATAACATGCTTACGCCTTTGCCACTAGACTTTTAAAGAACACAAACCCGAAGCCCAAGAACAACATGAGGTGAAAAGGAAACAAACCGTAGTCGTTCAAAGGAATGGCGCTGTACATACCGAAAAGGAAATAAAGCATTAACCCAAACTCAATAATCATGTTGGGCGACAATTTTTTGGCAAGGTACTTATTGCCTTTCCAGCTGTCGGTAAGACTATTGATATTGAATTTTGGGGTACGCACAAATTCACTGCGTTTTCCTAAATGCCCCTCAAGTACGGCTATAGAATTGTGTAGTGACAAACCTAAGGCTACTGAGAAAAAGGTAAAGAATAATTTTACATAGTCCACAAACTTGTCAAAGCCTCCTCCCTGCATGCTTTTATAAGTAAACCAATAGCAGAAAAATAGAATGATTGTGCTGACGATGAAGAAGCTTGTTACTTCAAAAACCCAAGACAAATGACCATAGGTGTTTTTGATATACAACATGGGTATGCTTAAAATCGATACCAAGAATACACAAAGGAACATTGAGCTGTTCAATAAGTGCATGACCCCATGAAATTTAGTTTTGAAATCTATGTTCTTTGCGGAAATGACGCTCCAAACCGATTTTCTAAAGTTTTCGGCACCACCTTTATTCCATCGAAACTGTTGAGAACGCGCAGCACTCATTACTACAGGAAGCTCAGCTGGAGTCTCAACGTCTTCCAAGTATTTGAATTTCCAGTTTTTCAATTGTGCGCGGTAGCTCAAATCTAAATCTTCGGTCAAGGTATCCCCTTCCCAGTTACCAGCATCAATAATGCACTGCTTTCTCCAAATACCTGCGGTGCCATTAAAATTGATGAAGTGCCCTTTGGAATTTCGACCAACCTGCTCCAAGGTAAAATGTGCGTCTAACGCGAAGGCCTGAATTCTTGTAAGTGTAGAGTAGTCACGGTTGATATGTCCCCAACGGGTTTGAACCACACCAATTTCTGGGTCTTTGAAATAGGGAACTGTTTTTCTTAGCCAATCGCTTTCAGGCATAAAATCTGCATCAAAAATGGCCACAAAATCCCCTTTTGCAATCGCCAAACCTTCTTTTAATGCTCCTGCTTTAAAACCAGTTCGGTCAACTCTTGTGATATGCTGAATGTCAAGACCATCTTCTTGTAGTTCGGCAACACGTTTAGCCGTATCGTGAACGGTTTCATCTGTAGAATCATCCAAAACCTGTATTTCAAGTTTGCTTTTCGGATATTCAATTTTGGCGATATTATCAAGCAGTCTTTCCATCACGTATTCCTCATTGTAAACGGGGAGTTGTATTGTTACGTGAGGAATTTCCCTTGGATCCAGTAGATTGAATTTAGGAGCCTCTTCATTACGTCTTTTGTACGTCAAATAGTTAACGAGTAAATTCAGCTGCGCAAGGCTGTAAAAAAATATCAGCATTAGGGCAATCGAGTAGATTGCGATGATGATGTA
>CAYNUM010000385.1:0-3338 GCA_964400025.1 uncultured Croceivirga sp. | reverse complement strand
CACATTTTTAGTCCGTTTATTGATAAAAGCTGGTGCTAAGGTCAAAGTTGTTATGACCCCAAGTGCCAGCTCTTTTGTTACCCCCCTGACGCTTTCCACGCTTTCCAAGAATCCGGTTCTTTTGGATTTTATCAACGAAGAAGATGGCAGTCTTGCTTGGAACAATCATGTGGAATTGGGCCTATGGGCAGATTTGCTGTTGATTGCTCCCGCAACCGCCAATACACTTTCGAAGATGGCCAATGGTATTTGCGACAACTTGTTGATGGCTACTTACCTTTCGGCCAAATGCCCCGTTTATTTTGCACCTGCAATGGATCTGGATATGTACAAACATCCAACAATCACAGCCTCATTTGAAAGACTAGCGTCTTTTGGGAATATTATGATTCCCGCTGAATCAGGGGAACTCGCAAGCGGCTTAAGTGGCGAGGGAAGAATGGCAGAGCCAGAAAATATTGTTGAGTTTCTTTCCGAGCATCAGAGGAGCGGTCTTCCCCTCAAAGACAAAAAAGTTTTGATTACTGCGGGCCCAACCCATGAGGCTATTGATCCCGTTCGGTTTTTGGGTAATCGTTCAACAGGCACGATGGGTTTTGAATTGGCTAAACAAGCCGCTAAACTCGGTGCAACCGTTATTTTGATTTCAGGGCCAACTTCACTCCACATTGATGATTCTGATATAGAGCTTATACGTGTTTCCTCGGCTGAGGAGATGTACCAAGAGGTGCATAAACATTATACAAGTGTAGCTGTTGCCATTAGCGCAGCAGCAGTAGCCGATTACCGTCCCAAAGTGGTTTCTGAACAGAAGATTAAGAAGAAAGATAGTGATGATATGACTATTGAATTGGAGCGTACCAAAGACATCTTACACTCCCTTGGAGAATCTAAAAAACAACAATTCTTGGTAGGTTTTGCATTAGAGACTGAAAATGAGCTCGAAAATGCGAAAGGTAAATTGGCCAGAAAGAATCTGGATGCCATAGTTTTGAACTCCTTAAAAGATACTGGCGCTGGTTTTGGTGCTACCACCAATAAAATCACTTTTTTGGATAAGAATTCCGTTTCAAAATCGTTTGAACTAAAAGAAAAGTCTGAGGTAGCAACTGATATCTGGGACGAAATTATTCAAAGAATTCATGCGTAAGGGCCTAGTTATCATTTTTTTACTTTTCGGTTGTGGTTTACTTAACGCTCAAGAATTGGATGTTGTTGTAACGGTGAACTCTGACCAAGTTGGGCAGACCAATCAGCAAATATTCAAGACCCTCGAAACTTCCTTGAACGATTTTATCAATAAGAACAAATGGACCGACCGCGTCTATGGAGAAAATGAAAGGGTCAGCGCCCGATTTTTTATAACCGTTACCCAATATGAATCCGATAGGTTTGAAGCGAACATTCAGATTCAGTCTTCAAGGCCCGTTTATAATACCTCATATGAGACTTCTGTCTTCAATTATAAAGACAATGAGTTTAATTTTCAGTACCAAGAATTTGAACCTTTGGTATATAACCCGAACTCCTTTGATTCAAATTTAATCGGGGTTGTTTCATACTACGTCTATATCATTTTAGGACTTGATGCCGATACCTTTTCGCTTCAGGGAGGGGATGAGTATTTCCGACTTGCGCAAAACATTGTGACCCAAGCACAAGGAACGAGTTTTTCGGGGTGGGCCCAAGAAACGGGTAGACGTACACGATTTGAGCTTGTTGACAATTTGTTGTCCAATACATTTCGTGAGTATCGAATAGCCATGTACAATTACCATCGTAAAGGCATGGATGTATTGGCCGATAACAACAGCACCGGAAAGCAAGTAATAGCAGGAAGCCTACGCCTGTTTGAAACCCTTATCAAGAGAAGACCCAACGCCTTTTTGATTCAGACTTTTTTTGATGCCAAAGCAGAGGAAATACAGAATGTGTTCTCTGATGGGCCGAAAGTCGACATTGTAAAGCTCAAAGAGAACCTGAATAAGGTTGCACCTTTCTATTCCAGTATCTGGAATCAAATCAACTATTGATTTCCAGAAATTTTTTCCAATCTCGAACTGATTTATTTAAGGATACCTAGTATTAGGTATTTTAAATGTAATACTCCAAGGGTATTTTGAAGCTCAAACAAAATATTATGGGGACACTATTGAAAATTCTTAGACCACTGGGAAAAACTCTTTTCCTAATTGCACTTGCACTACTTTTTATACAATGTTCTTCTGATTCTGGAGGAGGAGATCCTACAGATGAAGTTGTTGACCAAGGAACGGACGACAATTCAAATGGTGATGGATCCAACGACGACCTATCAGACGGAACAGATTTAGATGGTACTGATGTTACATTATTGGTAAATCCTGCGGACCCAATTTGGTTTACGGTTGATTATGATGATGGTACAACGGTTAACTATCACGGTACGAAAGATGAGACGGGTTTGCCAGAAATGTTAACCCATCTCGAAATAATTGAAGATGAAAATAATGGTGCTGTTTTTTATTTGGATGAACAGTATAGGATTGCTGAAATGATTTATTCTGACGGCACCCTGTTTAGGTTCGACTGGACAAGCACAAAAGCCAATCTAACTGTTGTAGCAAACGATGGAAGTACCCAAGTTAATACTGAGATTGATTTGAACGATTCGGGGAAACCAGGTGAATTAACAAATGGAAAGAAAATAACAACTAGGGAAGGTCGAGTTTTTATAGATAGATCAGCACATTTCTTGGAGACATTCAATCAGGGTTTAGCTGCAAGACAGGAAGTGGTGTTAAACGTCGGTCAATGTGGTGAATTGAGTGATGCTCCATTACCGCCCTATTTTGAGATTATCGATGGCGATGGTAACCTTTTACGCACCTTATTTACCAAAAGGGTAGGTCAAGGACAGTATGCCGTTGATGTTCCTATACCAGAACCTGCTGACCCAAACGTTCAATTGCTCTGTGCAAGTCTCTCAAGTCAAATTTCTGATTTCTGCACGGCTTTGGATTTTTCTGCAGAACTTACTGCTGGTAAGGTTTGTCCAAAAGTTATTAGTGCTTTAGACAATCTGCCTTTTGGGGTTTCTGATGAAGTAAGACAAGGAATACTTTTAGCATGTGAAAAAATGGTTGTTGATTACCTACCCAAGGCATGCCAACAATTAAACGAAGGGGGTACCACCATCAACGAAAAGCTCTGTGCTGCGGAAACTTCTGATTTTGAACTTCCTATAATTTCATATATGTATGGGGTCGTTCCCGTAGCGCCGATTGATAAGGTAACCGAGTCATTGCTCCTTGAACCTGAAAAAGGCAGTATTCCCGATTTTTTTCTGGATTTAGGAG
>CAYNUM010000384.1:0-3343 GCA_964400025.1 uncultured Croceivirga sp. | reverse complement strand
GTGTTATAAAACCCCTTAACCTCGGTTTCAATTGTTTTAAATTGTGATTTGTTTTCTTGAAACCAATCCCTATTGTTGTTTTGATTCAAGGCTTTTAGAAAATCAAAGGTGTTCCTTGTAATGATTTGCATGGTATTTCGATTATAAACTGGAATTTAAGCTAAAGTTAACCATTTGAACTAGGGCAAAGACCTAATTTTACCTTAAGACGTAACAACTACCAAGAAATGGACAAAGCAGAAATTATTTCTCAATTAAAATCCCATAAAAAACAACCCTACTTAGACTATAGATTAAAGAGCAAAACGGAGATTTTTGTGGATTTACTATTCCACACCCTTTTCGATATTAACACTCCGCTAGAGAAAAATATAGACCAGCTTGAGCATATTTTTGAGGAATTGGTAGAGCTGGCCTGTTGGAATGAAGCAAAGCCTTGCAGTAAACTTTGGGAGCGATACGTTGCCCTGTTGCCTAATATTTTGGAAAGGCTCAATCTAGATGCCCAAGCCATTTTGAACTGTGACCCTGCGTCACATTCCATTCAAGAAATTTACTTGGCCTACCCTGGTTTTTACGCGGTGGCCATCTATCGTCTTGCCCACGAATTATATGAAGAGGGTTTCCCTTTGGTGCCGCGTTTGATGACTGAATTCGCCCACTCCAAAACGGGAGTTGATATTAACCCTGGGGCGCAAATAGGTAAATCGTTCTTTATTGATCACGCTACTGGTGTTGTTATTGGTGAAACCGCTGTTATCCATGACAATGTCAAAATTTACCAAGGTGTGACCCTTGGGGCATTGTATGTTAAAAAATCCCTCCAGAACACAAAACGACACCCTACCATCGAATCCAATGTGACGATTTATGCGAATGCTACCATTCTGGGAGGGGAAACCACTATTGGTGAAAACTCCGTTATTGGCGGAAATGCCTGGATAACGGCTTCCATCCCTCCTAACTCAACGGTTTTTCATACTTCAGAAATCAAAATAAAAACGGCCCATGTCTAAGCAGGTATTGAACTTAATTGGAAATACCCCTTTGGTGGAATCAAAGGTGTTGAGCACCAACCCTAAGGTAAAACTTCTCTTCAAATTGGAAGGGCAAAACCCTGGTGGTAGCGTAAAAGATCGCCCAGCGTTTAACATGATAAAAAGTGGTTTAGAGCGAGGGGATTTTGACAAAGATTCGAAGCTCATTGAGGCTACTAGTGGAAATACCGGTATCGGATTGGCCATGGTAGCGCGATTGTTTGGCTTGGACATTGAATTGGTAATGCCAGAGAATGCAACCATTGAACGGGTACGGACCATGAAAGCTTATGGTGCAAAGGTAACCCTGACCCCTGCAGATATTGGCATTGAGGGAGCGCGGGATTACGTTGTCAATAAGGTAAATACCGAAGGGTATGTTATGTTGGACCAGTTTGGAAATCCCGATAACTGGAAGGCGCATTACAAATCGACAGGACCCGAAATCTGGAAGGATACCAATGGTGGTATCACCCATTTTGTGAGTAGTATGGGAACGACCGGCACAATCACAGGTACTTCTACCTATTTAAAGGAACAAAACCCGGAAATTAAAATCATTGGAGTGCAACCCAAAGAAGGCGCTAAGATACCTGGTATTCGAAAATGGTCTCCAGCCTATGTCCCCAGTATTTTTAAGCCCGAGAAGGTTGATGACATTCTTTATGTCTCCCGAGAAGAAGCCATATCAATGGCCAAGCGATTGGCCACAGAAGAGGGGATTTTTTCGGGAATGAGTAGTGGTGGAGCAGCCGTAATTGCACTAAAAATAGCGTCCAAATTAAAGGAAGGAACCATTGTTTCAATAGTCTGTGACCGCGGTGATCGGTATCTGTCATCCAACCTTTTTGACTGATCGAAAAGGCATTTTGGTACTTTCCGTTTTATTAGGACCCTTAAAGTGTAACATGTAGGCTATTTTATGGTCTAATGGATAACGAAACCAAAAAACAACAGTCATGTCAACCACAGCCAGCCTTTCCCATTCATTTGAACGGATTACGATAATCGATGCCCTTCGGGGTTTTGCGCTAGCGGGCATTGTTATTTGCCACGTAGTCGAAAACTATATCGCTTCTGCTACTCCAGCTGCCTTTAATGAAGCGGTACATCGAGGTATTGTCGACAATATCGTAGACGGTTTTATTGGTATTTTTCTCCGTGGCAAATTTATCGCGCTGTTTTCATTTTTATTTGGTCTCAGTTTTTTCATTCAAATGGACAATGCCAATCAACGAGGGGGTTATTTCGGGGGCCGCTTTTTATGGCGCTTGATTCTATTGTTCGGAATCGGATACGTTCACAGCCTTTTCTATCGCGGTGATATATTGACCGTTTATGCCATACTAGGTATTTTCTTGATTCCATTCTATAAAATCGACAATAAATGGGTTTTAGGGTTTTCAGCGCTGTTGTTTTTGGGTTTGGCCCGATTCACACTATTCGCTATAACAGGTGGGGAATCTATTTTTAGTGATGTTGATTTCAACCCTGAAGACCCCAGCATATTGGCCTATTACGAAACCTTGAAGAACGGTTCCCTAATGGAAGTCTTTGCCACAAATGCGATAGACGGAAATATCGACAAAGCAGAATACCAATTAGGTGTTTTTGGTAGAGGTTATTTCACTTTTGCTTTTTTCTTGGTAGGCCTCGTAGTTGGTAGAAGTGGCTTTTTCAAAAGGTTCCGCGAAGAAGAAAAATTGATAAAGAAAGTTTTGCTTTATGCCACCATTGCCTTTGTTTTAAGTTTTTGCATTATGGCCGGTGGATTTGCCAGTATGGGTCAAAACTTTGAAATGAAAAGCTGGAACGCGATGATAGGCTTTGTGGGCATGGATCTGGTCAATGCGGCCATGACCATCATTTATATAGCTTTATTTACCATGTGGTTCAAAAAAGTCAAGGGTGAACGGTTTTTGATAAAGTTCACGCCCTACGGTCGTATGGCATTGACCAATTATGTTTTTCAAAGTATTGTTTTTACGTTCATCCTTTTTGGGTGGGGTCTTGGACTAATCGGTGAACTCAGACAACTCTATACCTTTTTGATTGCTCTAGTGTTTATTGCCCTACAAATGTGGCTAAGCAAAGTATGGCTCAACTATTTTAAATATGGCCCATTAGAATGGCTATGGCGTAGCTTTACCTTTTTTAAGATATTCCCTTTCAGGAAGAAAAGCAGCTCCTCCCTTTAGAAAAGGGAGGTGGCATCCCGATTAGGCGGGATGGCGGAGGGATTGAAAACAATTTCCCAACTTATTTAGCTACAGCCCACTGATATAACTTCCATAGAGGTCTTTAAA
>CAYNUM010000383.1:0-3346 GCA_964400025.1 uncultured Croceivirga sp. | reverse complement strand
CAAATTCTTCTTTGGTAAGCGAACAAAGATGCCTTCATAAAAAAGTCCGGTAGGGTCATCATTTGAGTCATATTGCACAGATTTCATATGATACTCGTTATGATCTTTCCATATGTAATCGTAAATTCTATAGTTATCCATAGGTTCGCCCTCAAACTTAAGCCTTAGTTGGATATCCCCATTTTCTGAAATACTGCCTTTCCCTACTCCGGCCCTTAGTTCCCCAAAACTGGATAAATGATTGACCACTTTAGTCACCGGATTATAGGACCAAAATATATGTCCGTTGGGCTGTGGTCCATCAATAATTGAAAAAAGGCTGTTTGCTGTGTTTATTTGGGTACTAATCGTATGATGGTCTGGAATTTTTATGGTCTCCGTTTCTCCACCCCAGTTGTGCGTCCAATTATCATCTTTGAGGGTCCACTCACCTACAAATCTCTGAAAGGGATTCTGGGCTACCAAACTATCCAAACCGTTGGTTTCGTAGTCAATAGCTGTTCGTTGACCTGACGATTCCAAATAAAAGAAGCCTAAAACCAGCATGAAAAATAGTTTCATCTGATTACTTTTTACCCTTTTAGTAGCAGTTAAATCCATGCTATTATTGTTCAAATGGTTGTATAATTTCATGCAATGTGACCCAGCCCGTTGGGCTCTTTTCATATCGTTGCAGAACTATAAGTGTCCTTCCCCTAAAAACAAATGGGTCGTCCCCATTTTTTGGAATAAGCCGTAAAGCAAATTTCATTTGCTGGATTACTATATCACCTTGGTGATGAAAGACCTCTTCTTCTTTTTCATCCAAAAACTCGAGTTCGAAATTGGTCATAGTTTCCCGCAGCCCTAGTAAAACCGCCTCACGACCTACTTGCAGGTTATTATAACTTAGCGCTTTAATTACATCTGGATGATGGTATAATTTTATGGTTTCTACATCACCTTGTTTAAAGGCCTCTCGTACTGCTTGTCCCGTGGCATTGATCTGTTGTATGATTTCCTCTTTGGCATCTATATCTTGACCATTTACAATATGGGTAATGCAAAGGATAAGGCAAATGCAAATAGAGATTGGTTTTACTATAAATTTCATTCCTTCGCTATTTTGACTGCTCCAAAGGAAACTGAAGTGCAAGCAAAGAAAAAATGGAATTGTTAACCTATATAGAATTGTTGACAAGTGGTAACTAGCGATACACAAAAGGTTTGCCATTTGCTCCAAGTGCCGTTTTGTGGTTTCATCAGTTATTTCGCCCCACTCGTCAATTCTCGTAAATGAGAGCTCCAAAAGCGCATCGATTTTACCTATTTTTAGTGATTAAGACGAGAGATTACATGGGCAAGACGATAGTATCATTTGTTGTGAAATATAAGTTGTACCATCTTGTATTTTGGTTTTGCTACCATTACTTCTGGTGGTCATTGACTTCTGGCAGCATGGTTGAAGCAGCACAGAACATCTTGTTCTCCGACTATTCTACAAAATTTATTTTTTATGTCGTCATGCAGGCTTTGGGGGTATATTTTAATCTCTACTATTTAATTCCCAGATTTCTTCAAAACGGCAAATATTTGGTCTATGTGCCTGCTCTCATAATTACGGTCATACTGGCATCTGCAGGAATTGTTGGGGGCTATTTTGTCAATGCCCTAATAGTGAATATTCCGTTCGAGGAGCTTTTCTATTTACCGCCATCAAAGGCATATGAACTATTTAAAAATAATGCGCTACCCTCGACCATTGCAAGTACCACTTTGGCCATGAGCATTAAGTTGGCCAAAAACTGGATTACAGCAGAAAAAAGAAAAAATATCATTGAAAAAGAAAAGCTTCAGACAGAACTCAAATTCTTGCGCTCTCAGTTTAATCCACATTTTTTATTCAATACGATCAACTCCATTTTTGTTCTAATCCACAAAGACCAGAACAAGGCTTCCAATTCGCTTGCCAAATTTTCAGAATTGCTACGGTACCAGTTATATGATTGTAACGAACCATATATCTCATTGAAAAGTGAATTGAATTATCTGGAAAACTTTATTGAACTTCAAAGACTTAGACAAGATAAGACCAATTTTGAGCTAATCGTCGAACTCGATAAGACAAGTGGTCATAACTTACAAATTGCGCCCTTTATACTCATGCCTTTTGTTGAAAATGCCTTTAAACATGTTTCGCATCACAAATCATCAAAGAATTGGATTCATATAAAATTGAGTGTTCGTGAAACAATGCTGGTCTTTAAAATAGAAAACAGCAGAAATCATTTGGAGGTGAGCCGTGAAAACGATTCCAGTGGAATCGGTCTTAACAACATTAAACGTAGGTTGGAGTTGCTTTATCCAAATGTTTACGCCATGGATATTGTGAAGAATAATTCACACTACAAAGTACAATTACAGTTGCAACTTGAGGAGATGCAAACTGAAATAAATCAGATAGCCTGATGCGTACTATAAACTGTGCTGTTATTGATGATGAACCATTGGCTCGAGATGGACTGGTCAGTTACATAGAGAAAATTGACTTTTTAAATCTTTTAGGTGAAGGTAATGACCCCACAGATTTGCTTACTATTGAAAAAAAAGGACCTATCGATTTGATTTACTTGGATATTCAAATGCCCGTAATGACCGGAATTGAGTACTTAAAGTCTACCCATTTGCGACCTATGGTCATTCTCACTACGGCTTATCCGAGTTACGCCTTGCAAGGTTTTGAATTGGATGTCTTGGATTACATGGTGAAACCTATAACCTTCGAGCGTTTTTTTAAGGGCACAAACAAGGCCAAAGACTATTTCACGATGACCCAGGCCACGGACGAAAAAACAAAAGGACAGCAGGGACCAAACTATTTTTTCGTCAAGTGCGATACTGTTTATGAAAAGATATTTTATGATGAAGTTGAATATGTTCAGGCGCTTCAAAACTATGTCATCATTCACACGGCAAACAGTAAACATATGACCCTAATTACAATGAAACGTATGGCAGAACTGTTAGGACCTGAATTTATACGTGTCCACAAGTCATACTTAGTAAGTACAGATAAAATACGGTCTATTGAAAATAACCGTGTAAAATTGGCCCATGCCGAACTGCCCTTAAGTCGAAATTATAGGGATGTAGTTTTTAATACGATTTTAGACAAAAGTCTTTTCAAGAAATAACAACAATTTGCTAATGCCGGGACTCAAGCACTTTTACAACATCATTAAGTTGAAAAAGTTTTAATAAAAATCTCGTGCGTCAAAGGAGTGGTTTCGGTTTCTAGCTATTTTTAGACTTCATGAAAAGGTCATTTTTATTTCTATTTAGTTTTGTTTTATTGAACCCCTGTTTT
>CAYNUM010000382.1:2366-3349 GCA_964400025.1 uncultured Croceivirga sp. | reverse complement strand
AGTTCTACAGTCCAATCGTATTTTGCTTGTACTGCTAATTTGAGAGCCATGCTATTTGCACAAAAAATGGGCTCCTAAGCAATTGCCACTTTCTTGTTAATCCTTTCATTATCTTTAAAAGAAAATACGCAGGTATGCCTTATGAGCTAATAAACAATGCAGAAAAGAAACGGTACGAATTTCAGCTGCCGGAGCACACGCCTATTATCGAATACATACGCACTACCGATAAAATCTACCTGACCCATACTGAAGTCCCTGTTGAGCTTGAAGGTCAAGGCATCGGATCTGAATTGGTAAAACAAGTATTGGAAGATATCAAAACAAAAGACCTGACCCTTATACCGCTCTGCCCCTTTGTAGCACATTATCTGAAGGAGCATCCTGAGTGGAAGGTTCTCGTTTTAAAAGGAATTAATATTGGATGACATGGAAAAAGAAATTGTAAAAGAGTATGCCAAGGGTGATTTTACCGTGGTATGGAAACCCAAGAAATGTATTCACGCTGAAATCTGTTGGCGTACTTTGCCTGAAGTATATAACCCGAAAGGGAAACCTTGGATCAATCCGGAAAACGCTTCAATTGAAGCGCTGAAATCTCAAATTGACAAGTGTCCTTCAGGCGCGTTGACTTATAAAACAAAAGGAGAACAAATTATGGAAGAAACAAAAGTTACCGAATGCAATGTCATGGCAAATGGGCCATTACTGGTGAGCGGTGAGCTCAAAGTTACCCTAGCCGATGGCACGGTAGAACATAAATCAAGAAATACTGCCTTCTGCCGATGCGGTGCATCAGAAAACAAGCCCTATTGTGATGGCGCCCATAATAAAATCGAATTCAAGGGATGAAGGTATTGCCCATCATTCTAACTTTCTCTGTTCTCGCTCTTTGGTCTCAAACCAAAGAAGAGCATTTTGAAACCATTCACCTAACCGCTGATGATGGATTGACTGTTACTGCAGACCTCTACAAAATTGAC
>CAYNUM010000382.1:0-2341 GCA_964400025.1 uncultured Croceivirga sp. | reverse complement strand
GCCTGTTATTTTATTGTTTCACCAAGCGGGAAACAGTAAGGGTGAATACCGAAGTATTGCTCCTAAATTAAATGCCATGGGCTTCCACTGCTTGGCTCTGGACCAGCGTTCTGGGAAAGGTGTAAAAGGCGTTTCCAACGAAACGCATATACTAGCTGCAAAAGAAGGTAAGGGTACCAAATATGAAGATGCCTTGGCCGATTTAGAAGCAGCTCTGGCCTATGCCAGAGATAATTTTACGGGGAAATGTATCGTCTGGGGCAGCTCATACTCGGCAAGTCTGGTTTTTCGATTGGCAACTGACCATCCTAAAAAAATTCACGGTCTTTTGGCATTTTCACCAGGAGAATATTTTCAAATGAACAACAAACAGATTGCTGATTTTGCCAGAACGGTTAAATGTCCGGTTTTTGTTACCTCTGCTAAGAACGAAGAAGAACGCTGGAAACCAATCTATGAGTCGGTTACAGCTCCGAAATCATTTTATCTGCCAACTACAAAAGGGTTTCACGGTTCAAAAGCCTTATGGCCCGAAAGTGAAGGTAGCGATGAGGCTTGGGAAGCTACAAATAAGTTCTTGATGCAATTTCTCTAGCCTTTCGGCACAGCAATTGCTATTCTACTAAAAACAAAATATGAAACGTACATTCTTTATCGCCGCATTATTAGTGCCCATGATGATTATGGCACAAACCAAAAACTTTTTGGATGTGCCGTATCTTGAAACTTCGGCCAAAGTGGAAGCCGTTGTCGAACCCGATCGCATCTACCTAAACATCTCTATACGAGAGGTTGACTCCAAAGGAAAAGTTTCTTTGGAGAAGAAGGAGAACCAAATGGTGGCAGAGCTTAAGAAACTGGACATCAATATTGATGAACAATTGACCATTCTCGATTTGGGAAGTAATTTTAAAAAATACTTTCTAAAACAAAAAGATGTGCTAAAAAGTCGTTCATATCGATTACTGGTTTATGACGGTCTCACGGCGTCAAAAGTTTTATTGGCTTTGGAACGTGTAGGAATTGCCAATGTTTCGTTGGGCAAAACGGAATACTCAAAAAAAGAACAACTTTTGCTAGACCTGAAAGGACTTGCTGTTGCAAAGGCCAAGGAAAAAGCTTTGGCAATGATCAAACCTCTTGGTCAAAATCTTGGCCCAGCAATTCATATTGTTGAAAACAGTGCTCCAAGTTGGCAGGCAAGAAGCATCGGTGCCAACTCATTGGTTGAATATGATGCAGCCAGTTCGCTTCCTGCGGATATAGGTTTCGAAAAAATCAAGTTCGAATCTTCCGTCAATGTAAAATTTAAATTATTGTCCAATTGATTGTTTCTCTTTCGTCATTACTGTAAATGACCTAATTATGAGAAAAGTACTTTTATTGTTGTTCCTCTTGGGAACATATGGAATCGCACAAAAAACAATTCAACTTGAAGAAGGGCAGGCTTCACCGGACGCTTCACTTAACGATGTCGCTTGGATAGCCGGACATTGGAAAGGTGAAGCCTTAGGTGGAATAGCCGAGGAAATATGGAGTCCACCAATGGGTGGGTCCATGATGTTTGTTTTTCGCCTGGTGAATGACGACAAGGTCACCTTTTATGAAACAGGGTATATTAAACAAGTTGGAGCTACTTTAATCATGCAGTTGAAACATTTTGATTCCAATCTAAAAGGTTGGGAAGAAAAAGAGGAAACCATAGATTTTAAGTTGGTCAAATTGGAAAAGGATAAGGCATTTTTCGAAGGCCTAACCTTTCAAAAAGTTGGCGAAGATGAACTACAAATTATTGTGCTAATTGATGATGGAAAGAATAAGGAAGAAGCCTTATTTCAACTAAAAAAGAGGGAAAACTAGTGCATAATTGTAATTAAAAAACTTCAATAAAAAGTCAAATGAAACGACTTCCCCATTTTACCGTAATCTTCTCTTTACTGATTTTCGGAGCTTGTAATTCTGATGACAACACAGTACCATCCTCAGAAGTTTGTGATTTTATGGTAGAAATCAGCGCTTCCGAATATGAGGCAGCAACCACCAGCAACTATACGATTGTAGATGCTCAAATCAATCAGGATTGTTTGATAATTCAGATATCCAGCAGTGGTTGTGATGGAGAAAGTTGGGTGGTTCAACTTTTCGATTCAGGGGCCATTGCGGAATCATTCCCAGAACAACGGTTCATTGCCTTGGACTTGACCAATGAAGAGGAATGCGACGCTGTTATTTCAAGAACCTATAGCTTTGAACTTACCCTATTACGAATAAGTGAAAGTGGTGAAATCATTCTAAATCTAAACAGTTGGGAAGGGGGAATCTCTTACGTATACTAAGGGTT
>CAYNUM010000381.1:0-3363 GCA_964400025.1 uncultured Croceivirga sp. | reverse complement strand
TAGGTGACAATGTTCAGACGTGTGCTCTTCCGATCTTAGGTGACAATGTTTTTACGCAAACAGCTGGCATTCATGCTGATGGCGACAATAAAAACAACCTTTACTTCAGTGAATTAATGCCCGAACGTTTCGGAAGAAAACGCAAATATGCCTTGGGCAAAATGTCGGGAAAGGCCAATATTCAAAAAAATCTTCAAGAGCTGGGGCTCACTTTAAATGATGACGAACTCAAGAAAGTAACTGCACGTATTATAGAACTGGGTGACAAGAAGGAAAAGGTTACCAAAGAAGACTTACCCTATATCATTTCTGATGTGTTGGATAGTAGCTCTTTTCAACAAAAGGTTTTTATCAAGTCTTACGTTTTAACGCATGCCAAAGGCTTAATGCCTTCTACTACCCTATCCATCGAAATTGATGGGGAAACCTATGAAGAGAATGCGCAAGGAGATGGCCAGTTTGATGCCTTTATGGGGGCTCTAAAAAAAATATATGAAAAGCGTGGTAGTCAATTACCTAAATTGGTCGATTATGCGGTTCGAATTCCCCCCGGTAGTAGTTCTGATGCACTTTGCGAGACGATGATAACCTGGAAAACAGCGAAAAGTGATTTTGTTACGACTGGTCTTGACTCTGACCAAACAGTCTCGGCAATCAAGGCCAGCGAAAAAATGCTCAATTTAATTTAACCAAAAGAACATATGAATCTCAATATTGCCTTATTGGCCGGTGACGGTATAGGACCTGAAGTAATTGACCAAGCCGTAAAAGTTTCAAATGCCGTTGCAGAAAAATTTGGACACCAAATAACTTGGAAGCCAGGTCTCACAGGTGCGGCAGCCATTGATGCAGTTGGCGAACCTTACCCTGATGAAACTCATGAAATTTGTATCAATTCAGATGCCGTATTGTTTGGGGCCATAGGAGATCCAAGGTTTGACAACAATCCATCAGCAAAGGTTAGACCAGAACAGGGACTTTTAAAGATGCGCAAAGCGTTAGGGTTATTTGCCAATGTACGGCCAACGTTTACTTTTCCTTCCCTAATTGATAAGTCTCCACTTAAAAAGGATAGGATTGAAGGAACTGATTTGGTCATCGTTCGAGAATTGACCGGTGGGGTCTATTTTGGGGAACGAGGTCGCCAAAATGAAGGTGAAACGGCTTTTGATACCATGACCTATCATCGCTTTGAAATTGAGCGCATTGCAAAGAAAGGTTTTGAAATGGCCATGAAACGTGGAAAAAAATTGTGTTGTGTCGATAAGGCCAATGTCTTGGAGGCCTCACGCCTTTGGCGAGAAACTGTTCAGCGCATGGAAAAAGACTATCCTGAAGTTGAAGTTACTTATGAATTTGTGGACGCAGTTGCAATGCGATTGATTCAATGGCCTAAAGGCTATGACGTTATCATAACAGCCAACCTTTTTGGAGATATTTTGACGGATGAGGCTTCTGTGATTTCAGGATCTATGGGATTGATGCCCTCTTCTTCACTTGGCGAAAAAATTGGACTTTATGAACCGATTCACGGTTCATACCCGCAAGCCGCCGGAAAAGATATCGCTAACCCCCTGGCAACAGTGCTCTCAGCAGCCATGTTATTTGAAGATTTAGGGTTGGCTGAAGAAGCTACATCAATTCGTGATGTGGTGAATCAGTCTTTAGCCAAAGGCATTGTAACCGAAGACTTGGCAGACGGTGCAAAATCATATAAAACTTCAGAGGTTGGGGATTGGTTGGCCGAAAACATTTAATTATCATTCCCGCCAAAGGGAATTTATCTTAAAACAAAGCCCAATTTTTGGGCTTTTTTTGTGACTATAACTGGACACAAAAAGTGCTTTAGCTCGTATATTTGAGATTAAAGATTTAACTGATGCGAAGGCCTATCCTACTTTTATTTGCTGTGTTTTTGTTATGCAGCCACGATCTCTATTTAAAAATGGACACCTATTTCTTGAAACCCAATCAAGAAGCCGTTATGAGTTTGTTCAATGGTACATTTGAAAAGAGTGAAAATATTATTACCCGCGACCGTATTATTGATGCTTCGCTAGTCGCTCAAGGCAAACGAACAAGTATAGAACCAAATAGTTGGAAAGACAAAGACAGCACCATAACCCAGTTACCTTTTAATACAGGTAAATCAGGTACCTACGTTGTTGGTGTGTCCACAAAGGCCAGAAACATTGAGTTGACGGCCGAAAAATTCAATTCTTACCTTGAACACGATGGTGTTTTGGATATGTTGGAAGAACGTAAGAAGGATGGGGTTTTAGATCAAGATGCCGTTGAAAGTTACCAGAAGCATGTTAAGGCCATTTACCAGGTCGGAGAAAAGAAAACCAATGAATGGAGTACGTGGTTGGGCTATCCTATTGAATTCGTTCCACTATCCAATCCGTATGAGAAATACACGGGTGAGCAATTAGAAGTGCAGCTATATCTTGATAACGTACCATTGACCAACCAGTTGGTGTATGCCGATTATTTAAAAGTTCATCACAACCATAATCATGACGACCACGGGCACGATCATAGTCACGAGGACCATGGGCACAGTCATGACCATGATGAACACGGGCACAATCATGAAGATGGGCACGAGCACGACCATAATCACGGCGAAGAACATGAACATGGCCATAACCATGATGACCACGAGCATGAGCATTCTCATGATGATTCAAATGAAGAAAGCCATACGCATACCGGCGGTCAAAAATTGCGAACTAATGACCAAGGCATTGTAAAAATAGACCTTCCAGAAGATGGCGTCTACTTTTTGAGGACCATCTACATGACCACTGTTTCAGATAGTGAAGAGTTGACCCATGAGTCAAAATGGGCCACATTGACATTTGAGGTGACCCATAGCCATGAAAACAGCTCCCACTCACACGACCATGGCCATGACCATGACCACGAACACGAAGACGGTTTCCCTATATGGGTATTTATCCTGGGTAGCTTGTTGGTCATTGGTGTGCTTTTCCTTGTTTTTAGAAAAAAGAGTTGACCATGAAGGTGAATCTGAAGTGGGCCCTTACCCTCGTAATTTTGTTTGTTCCCTTTTTAGGGTTGGCACATGATGTTACCAGCGCGGATCAAGAGATATTGCGAAACGGAGGTTTATGGGCATATGTTCGAGTAGGTGCAACCCATATGTTGACCGGGTATGACCATTTACTATTCCTCACCGGGGTGGTATTCTATCTCAATGGTTTTAAAGACATCTTAAAGTTCATAACGGTATTTACCATTGGTCACTGTATCACCTTAATTGGAGCTACCTACGCCGGTATAACGGCCAACGAACATTTAGTGGATGCGGTTATTGCCATTAGTGTACTATACAAG